>NZ_JAPPTK010000020.1:0-22855 GCF_027587055.1 Vibrio sp. MarTm2
TTCTAGGAGGAAATTCATGATTAGGGAAATCACAAAAGCCGATTTTGAGTCGTTTTGGCCAACATTTTCAGCGGTAATTCAGGCACAAGAAACTTATGCCTTTGACCCAAATATGACGCTAGAGCAAGCATTCGCTTTATGGTGTGAATCTCCCCTGAAAGCTTTTGCTTTCGTAGAAAATGACGTTGTACTGGGCTCTTACTACATCAAGCCAAATGCAATGGGGCCAAGTAGCCATATATGTAATTGTGGATACATGGTTTCTAGCGAAGCTAGAGGTAAGGGCATTGCACATCTTATGTGTGAACATTCTCAGGAAACAGCTCTAAGACTTGGCTTTGATGCCATGCAATTTAACAGCGTGGTCTCTACCAATGAAGTTGCGGTGAAGCTTTGGGAGAGGCTAGGGTTTCAAATCATAGGTACAATTCCAAAGGCATATAAGCATGCTCATCTAGGGTTAGTTGATAGCCACGTCATGTACAAATGGCTACGAACATAACAAGCAATTTAAGAGGGATTCACAACGCTTGGCATTTTTGCTTCTACTTCAAATTTAGTGTTTATGGCACAATGCTTTAGGTTTGGGTGGAGGCGTTGTTCACCCCTTAATTGGGCGTTAACTGCACGGAACAACTTGAGTATGGAGGAATAAAATGTTCGCGATTAAATCGCCTAGTAATTACAATGAAATGTTAGCCAAACTAAATAAGTCAACGTTCTTTACCACTTTGTTCTTTATGGTAGCTATGCGTATTTTTGACTACGTTCCTCTGGTCCTTGTCCCCAAAGAGTTAGTCCCCCCAATAGCTGGAGCAAAAGATATTATTTCTTGGGCTATATCATTTGGTGTAATTCCACTTTTGTCGGCGTGTTTTGCTTACTTATTGAGCCATAGTTTTGAAATACACAACAAAGCAGCTAAATTACTTCAAATTCGTTATGCATGGGAGCGATTTTATATAGTCAAGCCCATGGCTGAAATAGCTGGCTCGCCTATCGGATTGAATAAAGAGTCTGTGAACAAAGTAATGCACGAGCTCTACTATCCAGAAGTAAAGAAGATAGACTCGCATTATGTAAATCTTTTTTGGCGATATGCGCAAACTTTCTGGGTGATGTTTGAGCATCTACTTGTCGTAATTTCATTCATGATCATAATGCTTCTATGGGGTAGTGAGCAGTCTTTGAAATGGCTGGTCTACTACTTCCTCATTGTGCTTACAGCAACTCTTATCCAGTTCTTATTTGTAACTGCACCAAAATCTACAGACCAAGTTAAACAGATTCCTCAAGGAACAATTTCTCGATATTTTAGAACGGAATTTTCTAATTAGATATGCACTATATTTTAAATGGTATAACAATTAAGTCTGAGAATGCTGCAAAACCAGAAACTCAGGCATCCAAAGCAGTGGTCAACTATTTGCTAGATAAAAAAGGCATAGAACGCATCTTGGATTTTGGGTGCGGAAAGTTGAGGTATTCTGAAACGCTAAACAAAATAGGAGTTTCTGTCACATACGTTGATTCGCGAGTTCAGTTAACTCGGTTACAAACAATCAAAGGTACTAAAACAAATGTAGTAAAGTACGTGGCTGACAATTATCAAGGAGCGCTAGTAGTACCTTTCGAAGAGATAGATAACCACAAAGAAAAATACCAACTTATTACGTGTACTAATGTCATTTCTGCCATTCCGTGTGAGGAAACTTTGAAGAAGGTGTTAGAAAAGATCAATGACCTACTAGATAGTGATGGTTGTGCTGTGTTTGTTAACCAGCACAGAAACAGTTACTTTAAACGGTTCTTAAGTGGTCAAAAAAGGCTTTTTGGGCATATATATAAAGGTAAGCGAGGTTACTCGTACTACGGAATTATAACCCCTGATGTAATGACTAAATTGCTCGAATGCAATGGATATAAGGTTTTAAAGTCTTGGACTGTGGGAGAAAGTAACTTTGTTGAGGCATCGAGAGAGTGCAGTTAACAATCTGTTTAAGAGTGATTCGCAACGCGCGGCATTTTTACTATGCGTTGGTTTTAGTGGTTAAGGTAGTATGCAGCAGCATCGGTATTGCGTTGCTCACACCTTAACAGGGCGTTAGGTGACATATGGAAATTATTCTTTCAAAATTTAAAAAACACGAACACTCGTCGGCATTCGATGATTTCAGATTGTATATGAAGCCAATCGTTGATAGTGCAATTGGTTGGGATGAAAATTTTCAAAGAACTTCGTTTGAATCTAAGTTAAAACCAGAGTGGTTTAGTTGGATTTTGTGCAATGGTGAAAAAGTTGGCTATGTATGCAGTCGCCTTAAATCGAGTAGTATCCACATCCACCTGCTCATTATCTACACGGATAGTCAAAGGAAAGGTTTCGCATCAACGGTCATTCAAAAACTCAAACAACAGGCAAATTCACAGCAACTGGATTTAACATTGAGTTGTTTTAAAAATAATGAACCTGCTGCGCGCATGTACAAACAGTTGGAGTTTGTTATCGACTCAGAGGATGCGTTTTTTTATAACTTCATAAGCGCGGTAGAAAGCACCTAACAAACAATTTAAGAGGGATTCCCAACGCTTGGCATTTTTGCTTCTACTTCAATTTTAGTGGTTACGGTGCAATGCCTTAGGTTGGGTGGTAGCGTTGCTCACCCCTTAATTGGGCGTTATGTGCTTTGGTGGAAACGAATATGGAAATCACAATCAGGCTTATTGAAACAGAAAGCATTGAGGACAAAGATATATTCGAGACTTTGTTTAGAGAATATTTATCTGGGTTCGCAGTTGAGCTAGATCCCCCAGTAATTGCTCAGCTATTTGCGTTGCCTTATTTCCACGGATTTATCAGTTTTGTCGACAATAGGCCTTCTGGTTTTGCGGTTTGCTTTGAATCTTTCTCAACTTATCGTGCGCAAAGAGTGATGAATATCCATGACTTTATGGTGTCGGACAACTTTCGTGGTAAAGGTGTGGGCAAAGCGCAACTGAATGGTATCGAACAGTATTGTCGTGATAATGATTACCTCAAAATCACACTAGAGGTCGGTGATGATAATGTTGCAGCTAAAAAGCTTTACAGTTCATTGGACTACGAAGATTACAGAGTAGTTTTGAAAGGGCAGCAATATTGGCAAAAGTACCTCAATTAGCACGCACATAACAAACTGTTCAAGAGTGATTCGCAACGCGTGGCATTTTTACTATGCGTTGGTTTAAGTGTTTAAGGTGGTATGCGGTAGCATCGGTATTGCGTTGCTCACACCTTAACAGGGCGTTATGTGTCAAATCAGGGAGGGAATATGAGTCAAATATTAATAATAATTGGAGTGTCAATATTCGGTGTTCTGGGCGCTATCCATTTGGTGTATACATTTTTCACAGAAAAGTTTAACCCTTATGACGCTTCAGTATTTACTGCCATGAAAAATACGTCACCAAGACTTACCAAAGAAACTACAATGTGGCGCGCTTGGGTAGGTTTCAATGCTAGCCATAGTTTAGGTGCCATGTTACTACCAGCAATTTACCTTCCATTGGCCGTTAACCATTTCGAAGTCATTAAGAACTCTATTTGGTTTTCTCTTTTACCAGTAGCGGTTGGTGTGTCATATTTAATTTTGGCCAAAAAATACTGGTTTAAAATTCCATTTTTAGGTGTACTTATTTCTCTAGTTTGCTTTCTGGTTTCAGCATGGTTAATCAACACATAACAATCTGCTCAAGAGGGATTCACAACGCTCGGCAATGTTGGTTTGAATGAGTTTATGTGTTTACGGCACAATGGCTTAGTTTTGATGATATGCGTTGTTCACCCCTTAGCAGGGCGTTATGAAACAAGGAGAGTTCAGCAATTGAATATACAAACAGATAGATTAGAAATGGTTCAAATTGCGGCTGATGACTGGGATTTATTTCAGTCTCTAAATCAAGATCCAGAAGTAATAAGCTTATGCTTCGATGAACCATCACCTGAAGCAATTAAGGAAAGTTTTGAGTCAAGGCTACCTGTTTGGAGTAACAGCTCTGAGCACTGGTTGTGCTTGACGATGACTCTGACTGAAACTGGTGAAAAAATAGGTGTTACTGGTTTCCGTATCGCCGAAGGCAGTGCAGAAGTGGGTTATCTGATTCTACCTAAATATCACGGTCGAGGCTTTGGTACCGAATCGTTAAAAGCTTTGATTTCATGGGCATCTGAAGAGCAAGGAATTCGTTCCTTCGGCGCAATAGTCACGGAAGGTAATATTGGCTCAGAGAAAGTTCTGACCAAGGCTGGGTTTTCTCTAACCAAGGTCGTGCCGGAAGCTTATCAAATTGGTGGAAAGTTGTACGCAGACCATATATACAATTACGAAAATATTGTTTCATAACAAGGCGTTTAAGGCAGATTCCCAACGCTTGGCGTTCTCAGTTCAAGGTTGGGTTTAGTGTTTATGGCGTAATGGTTTAGGTTAGGTGGTTGGCGTTGCTCACTACTTAACGCGGCGTTAGGCGACGGGCAGGAAAGTTCTTTGTTTTCATCTTCTTGCTCCCTCTTGCCATCCGTTTTTCTCAGTCGGCAATTCAGCATTGTCGGCTCAAATTCTTGAATATCTCCAACCGTAAAACATGCCAAAATTGGTGGGTTGCCTCATTGGTTTTCAGTGTCGGTTGGTGGCGAGTTTCACTGGTTCAAAGTGTGGCAAGGGCAAGCCAATTGAAGTTTTCGAATTTGCTGCTAGTTTGCCGCTTTGGGTTTTTCGGGTTTAAAACCTACTTTGTTGCTTAAAGTCTGCATTTCGTGGTCGTTGGAATTTTGGCTGAAACATAGTGACTTCAGTGGTTCTTGAATCACAAAAAGTCAGAGGGTGTTTGGTTGCTTATTTGTTTTCGGGTAATCTGCTTTCAAAATCACTTAAACACCGGTGAGAAACTTCGCCTAACAAAGCGTTTAAGGCGGATTCACAACGCTTGGCATTTTCGGTTTGATTCAGCTTAAGTGTTTACGGCACAATGGGTTAGGTTAGGTGGTTGCGTTGTTCACCACTTAACGCGGCGTTAGGGCTCTACAGAGGACATTATGGACTGGATGCTAGTAAATCAATTAAAAGCTGAAGTGACATTTGAGCTCAAAGATATAATACCTAAAGGTTATTTCGAACAAGAACTTGGTACATTCGAACTCAAGAGAGAACTAGATCCACACGGAATATTGAGTAAACAGTCGCATTGGGGATATTTAGCTGCAACGCTAGGCCATGACCTACAACAAAGCAATACTCAAGTGATGAGCGCTAAACAAAAATGTGCGTGCCAGCTGATGTTGTTCATTGGTTTGTATGAGTCGACAATATCAGCTAAAGATAGTTGTAAAAAGCTGCACCAACTTCTTTCCGAAAAAGGCATTAAAGAGCACAACTCGCTAGAAGTTTCGAAGCAACATGAAGAAATGTTGAAAGTACACGAAAGGTCGGTGAAAAAAACCTTAAAGCAGTACTTATTCTATCTTGACTCTGAAAAAGCCAAAGTGTTTTATTCGGCATTTACGGAAGCTGATTTAGTTGAATTTGGAATGAAACAAAGTCGTATCCAAAGGTTGATTGCCTCAACACAAAAACACCTAGCAACTATCATAGTTGCCGTTATTACGAGTGTCTGTAGTATCTATGTCTTAAGTTTGTTGGGATTAAAGCCCTAACAAGGCGTTTAAGGCAGATTCCCAACGCATGGCGTTTTTCATTCTATAGTTGGGTTTGTGTTTACGGTGGTTTGGTTGGGTTTCGTGGTGGCGTTGCTCACTACTTAACGCGGCGTTATATGCCAGTAATCAGGAAGTCGATAGCAGCAATAATCTCGTTTCTAAAAGTGCTCAAATCATTTACCGGATCACGCAAGATCTTAGTTGGTACACTCGTCATTTGGTTAGTTAGGATTACGAAGTCACCTTCATCAATGTGGATCACTGGGCATAGGTGAGTAGGGGCTTTCTTCTCTAACATTTCAACCGGTGTTAATGGAATCACCAGTCGGGTATTCAGTGTATCAAGCATTTCACTTTGAACATCAACAAAGTATGGGTAAGCGGTAGCAGTGCTTTTATCGTTATTTTGGTATAGTGAAAACTGCGACATTAGAATACTCGGTAAGAATCAGAAAATAGACCGTGATTTTCGGTTAGTTCATTGCAAGCGTTGATAGCATCTGCATTTTGCTCTAACCACTCAGTCTTACGGCGCTGATTTACTTCTTTTTCAAGGGCTTTTTCCATTGTTGCCGAGAGGTTTATGTTTAGGCGCTTAGCTTCAGCGAGTAACTCGCTATTTAAGCTTAAGTTTGCAGCCTTCTTGGGTGCTTGCGTACTATATGCGTTTCTCATGAAAATTACCTATGCGTATTTATGGTGCGCATTAAGTATAGGTGCACGAAAGGCATATAACAAACAATTTAAGAGTGATTCGCCACGCTTGGCATTTTTAGCTTGGGTTTAGTTTAGTGTTTACGGCGTCTAAGTTGAGTGCAGTGGTAGCGTGGCTCACACCTTAATTGGGCGTTAGGCGACGGGCAGGAAAGTTCTTTGTTCTAATCTTCTTAATTCTCTTTGAGTATTCGTTTTTCTAAGTCGGCAATTCTCCATTGTCGGCTCAAATTCTTGAACCTCTCTAACCGTAAAACATGCCAAGGTTTGCGGGTTGCCTCATTGGTTTTCATAGTCGGTTGGTTGTGAATTTCACTGGCTCAAAGTGTGGAAAGGGCAAGTCAATCGAGGTTTTCGTGCTCGCTTTAAGTTTGCAGCTTTCCGTTTCACCTCCTCAAAAGCAACTTTATTGCTGAAAGTCTGTATTTCGTGGTTGTCGAAACTTCGGCTGAAACATAGTGGCTTTTATGGTTCTTGAATTACAAAAAATCAGTGGGTGTTTGGTTGCTTATTTTGTTTCGGGTAATCTGCTTTCAAACAACCTTAAACACCGGTGAGAAACTTCGCCTAACAAAGCGTTTAAGGCGGATTCACAACGCTTGGCGATTTCAGTTCAAGTCAGCTTAAGTGTTTAAGGTGCAAGAGGTTTGGGTTTGGTGGTAGGCGTTGTTCACCACTTAACGCGGCGTTATGTGATTGGAGAAAATAGTGACTTTATCAGCAAAAGAGTTTCCAGAGTTTATGGAGTCAGTGCAAGAGCATGTAAATAGATTAAGTAAGGGAACGAAAGCCGAATCTTTAGGTAAAATTATAGATTTTCGGAAAACTATAACAGCGGAGTCCGATAGGGGCTGTGCTTTGATGGCAGCAGCTTACATTGACGAAATGCTCAAAGACTTGTTAGACGCATACTTTGTTGATGACTCGACGGTATCTAAACGTTTACTAGGCAATAGCGGTGGGCTAAGTAGCTTCTCTGCGAGAATCGATCTTTCTTATGCTCTTGGACTACTTCCGAAGAATATCATGCGCGATCTATCTATATTAAGAAAGATAAGAAATGATTTCGCACATGTGTCAAGTCCAGTAAGTTTTACCGATGAAGCGATGGTTTCAAGGTGTTTAGAGTTAAAGTGTGCCTTTGTCCCTAAAGAGTTCGACGCTCGGTCTAGGTTTTGTAGGGTAATGGTCGTTGCAGCAACACAGATTGAGTTAACTAAATCTTCATTAACTCGCTCTGTACCTATGGCAGACTATGATGATACTAGCTCTAGGGAGCAGCTCGATAAGTTCGTCAAATTCGTACAAGACAAGTTTAACTTAGATCTATCGCAAGACGTTTAAAATCACATAACAAAGCGTTTAAGACAGATTCCCAACGCTTGGCATTTTTAGTGCTATCGTTGGGTTTTGTGTTTAAGGTGGTATGGTTAGGCTCAGTGGTGGCGTTGCTCACTACTTAACGCGGCGTTAGGCGACGGGCAGGAAATTTCTTTGTTCTCATCTTCTTAATTCTCTTTTAGCATTCGTTTTCTAATTCGGCAATTCAGCATTATCGGCTCAAATTCTTGAATCTCTCTGGCCGTAAAACATGCAAAGGTTCGCGGGTTGCCTCATTGGTTTTCACAGTCGGTTAGTTGTAAATCTCACTGGCTCAAAGTGTGGAAGGGGCAAGTTAATCGAGGCTTTCGTCCTCGCTTTAAGTTTGCAGCTTTACGTTTCGCTTCCTCAAAAGCAATTTGATCGCTGAAAGTCTGTATTTCGTGGTTGTTGAAACCTTGGCTGAAACATAGTGACTTTTGTGATTCTTGATTCACAAAAAGTCAGTAGGTGTTTGGTTGCTTATATGGTTTCGGGTAATCTGCTTTCAAACAAACTTAAACATTACTGGGCAACTTCGCCTAACAAGGCGTTTAAGACGGATTCACAACGCTTGGCGATTTCAGTTCAAGTTAACTTAAGTGTTTAAGGTACAATGGCTTAGGTTTGGTGGTTGGCGTTGTTCACCACTTAACGCGGCGTTATGCGCCAGAGGATGAAAGTAGATCTGAATGATTCCAAGGTTAGTTCTTTGGTGCTGTAACTGGCGTTAAAATCGAGCGTTTTCTAGCCGCTGAAAATCCTCATGGTAAGCTTGTCGGCTCAAAAGGTTTTGCGTTGGTTGAGGCTCAGTTTTCTCTGATGTTGTTTGTTCACGTGCGCTTCAATCAAAAGTCGCGTTGAAACTGCGCCCCGCTTCAATCTGTTGGTTTACGATAGTTTTTCAACAAAGGTGTCGTGTTTTTGTTTTGTTGTTGGAGCGTTTTGGTGCTCAAGTGAGTAAGCGCATAACAAGGCGTTTAAGGCAGATTCGCAACGCATAGCATTTTTGGTTTACTTTGAATTTAGTGTTTACGGCACAATGGTTTAGGTTATGTGGAGGCGTCGCTCACTACTTAACGCGGCGTTAGGCAAAGGGAAGAAAAGTTCTTTGTTTTAATCTTCTCGCTCCCTTTGCCCATCTTTTCTCAAAGTCGGCAATTCAGCATTGTCGGCTCAAATCCTTGAATCTCTCCAACCGTAAAACATGCCAAAATTCGTGGGTTGCCTCATTGGGTTTCAGTGTTGGTTGGTGGTGAATTTCATTGGCTTAAAGTGTGGAAAGGGCAAGCTAACCGAAGCTTTCGTTTTTGTGGTCAGTTCTCAACGTTGAGTTTCTCAGGTTCAAAAGCTATTTTTTCGCTCAAAGGCTGTATTTCGTGAACGTTGAAAGTAAGACTGTGACATAGTGGCTTTAGTAGTTCTTGAATCACAAAAAGTCAGTGGGTGATTGGTTGCTTATCGTGTTTAAGGTATTCTGTTTTCAAACCAAGTTAGTGAGTGCGCAGGAAAATTTGCCTAACAAACAATTCAAGCTGATTCGCAACGCTCGGCGCTTTCGGTTTCAATCGGTTTGGTGTTTACGGTGCAGTGTTTGAGTAAGGTGGCAGCGTTGCTCACGACTTAATTGGGCGTTAGCCAAAAGGAGGCAAAATGACAGCTCCAACGATAACAATGGAACAGCTTTTAGTTGGTACTGAAAAGTATAAAGCCAATATTCGACCCTGGACACAAACTCTAAATCGAGTCGATTGGTTCTTACTGATCTCAGGGGAGCTATACCCATTAAAATATACATTTGCTTTGGCTGCTAATTGCCCACCGGCAACATACACAACAAACCAGATGAAAGCTGTTCTAAAAAAGCTTCCCGTGGAGTTTATTAGTATCAAAGAACAGAAAGAAGCCAAAAACTCGTTTTACGATCAGGTGCAATCTTCTTTATCTGACACTGCTAAACGTCAAGAAAGGCTAAATTTGGCAGAGAAAAAGCCTACCATGAGACTGACGTATCAAGCAGAGTTTATTAGAAACCCTGATGTTGTAGCTGAGGTTCTTGAACGAGCAAAAGGTAACTGTGAGTGTTGTGGTGAGCGAGCTCCTTTTATACGCTCTAAAGATGGAACGCCTTACTTAGAGGTTCACCATAAGGTATTTCTTTCCAAAGGTGGTGAAGACTCTGTAGGAAATGCAGAAGCTCTATGTCCAAATTGTCATCGTAAAAAGCATTTTGGCTAACAAGCAATTTAAGAGGGATTCACAACGCTTGGCACTTGTGCTTCTACTTCAAATTTAGTGTTTACGGTACAATGCTTTAGGTTGGGTGGTGGCGTTGTTCACCCCTTAATTGGGCGTTATGTGCTTTAGAGGAAAATGATGAAAAGTCGACTAATTTTAGCTTTATCTTGCATGGTTTCTATCACTTCTATTGCAGGTGAAAATGCCCCGATAGATTGCGAAAATGCTTTAAATACACTCCAAATCAACCAGTGCGCATCAATAGAACTCGAATCAGCAAAAGAAGATCTTTCCAAATATTTGGACGCTAGCTTTGAACATAATTCGTATGACCCAGAATTAGTTAAAGCCATCAAAGTTGCTCAAGCTGACTGGCAGGCATATATGTCATCTCATTGTGATTCTGTATATACGCAATGGCGTGATGGCACAATTCGAGGTGTTATGGCAATTTCATGTAAAACTAAGCTAACCAAGCAAAGAACATATGAAGTTTGGGAGACCTTTTTAACCTACATGGACAGTACTCCTCCAGTGTTACCTGAACCAAAACAGTAGGTTAATCTACCACGCACATAACAAAGCGTTTAAGACGGATTCCCAACGCTTGACATTTCTGGTTTAATTCAGCTTTAGTGTGTACGGCACAATGGTTTAGGTAGGGTGGTCGGCGTTGCTCACCACTTAACGCGGCGTTATGTGTATACGAGGAATGAGATGGATTATCTACCAAAATTATTGGCTAAAAAATTTGGCTATTTTTCAGAACTCTCGATATTTCGTATTTGGGGGATTGTATTTGGCTTAATGTTGTCGCTTTCTTTGATAACACCGTTAGTAGCTTCTTTGAGTGAGCTTTTGATAGCACCAATGTTTAGCGTGTTTATGCTTTTCGTTGTAGGAGTAATGTCGGCAAAATTTTATGCGAGAAAAGCAGTTATATTTACAGACCCCCTTGCAGTAAAAGTAGCTGCATCAAGCGCTGGCAAAGAGTTGAGCAAAGTGAGCAAAACATTGGTAGAAATAGTCTTCTCATTGTTTGTTTATTTCATGTTATTTGGGTGCATTTTTTTAGCTCTATCACCTTTGCTCATTTTGGCCTACACATAACAAAGCATTTAAGAGCGATTCCCAACGCTTGGCATTTTTTATTCCATCGTTGGGTTTTGTGTTTACGGCGGTAAGGTTTGGTTTCGTGGTAGCGTTGCTCACACCTTAATGCGCGTTAGGTTTCTCCGCGGGAAACATCGAATTCGAGGATTTTAGATCATGGATTATGAAGCGAAGCTACGACTTGCTCACAAAGAGTTAAATGATAAAGGCGTTTGGAAGTCGAACTACAATCCACCAATTGTAAAGTGGCTACGTAAACTTGGAATGTGTTTTCCGCCACCTTATTACCAAAGTTATTTTGCAAACGTTATGCTTTGTGTGACTTTCTTTGCTCCTGTATGGGGAATCTTCCAATGGTTTCTTGTGTGGAACGAGCTAGGTAAACCAGTTTTAGAAGCCGTTTTCATCTCGTTACTTGCTGGCACTTTGTTTGGCTTTATTATGGCAACCTTCTACTACATTAGACGTAAGCAATTAAATCTAACAGATTGGGGTTCATTGGGAGAATAAGCCCAAAACCTAACAAACTGTTCAAGAGGGATTCGCAACGCGTGGCATTTTCATCATGCGTTGGTTTTAGTGTTTAAGGCGGTATGCGGCGACTTCGGTATTGCGTTGCTCACCCCTTAACAGGGCGTTATGTTTACTTGTATTTCAATGGCTTAAAAACTCTTCGATCTCTGTTCTTTGCCCCTTTGGTCATTCGTCCGAGTTGCCTCAGCAAATCAACATTGTCGGTCTAAGTTCTTGAGTTTCTTCGGCTGTAAAACATGCCAATATTCGTGGGTTGCTTCATTTTCAGGTCGAGCTGGCTAGGTTTTGGTTTCTCTGGCTTAAAGTCGCTTTTAGGTTCTTGGTCAATCAGCATTTCGGCTTGGCAGCTGCCTCGGCAATTTGGCATTGTCTTACGCTGTGGTTGGAAAGAAAGGGCGCTTGTTGTTACTTCGGCGGGTTGCCTCATTGGGCAGGGAAGCGGATTCACTCGCTTGGTGTTTCGTGCCTCTGGCGGCCAAGTGAGAACGGGCTTGTGATTTACTTCTTG
The DNA here is from genome assembly GCF_027587055.1 of Vibrio sp. MarTm2. NCBI lineage: Bacteria > Pseudomonadati > Pseudomonadota > Gammaproteobacteria > Vibrionales > Vibrionaceae > Vibrio > Vibrio sp. MarTm2. The sequence goes on from NZ_JAPPTK010000020.1 coordinate 12,159, forward strand.
AAATGGGCTCAACAAAGCAGTTCTTTGCCAATTAAATCAGTCGTTTGTGGTAAAACATAACAAACAATTTAAGAGGGATTCCCAACGCTTGGCATTTTTGCTTCTACTTCAAATTTTGTGGTTACGATACAATGCTTTAGGCTTGGGTGGAGGCGTTGTTCACCCCTTAATTGGGCGTTAGTACGGGTTTGACATCAAAGGTCATCAGTTTTGGTGTTTATCTGTTTTGGCGCTCGTCTTTACACCTTTCAGTTTGTAACTTTCACGTTCTTTCCGGTGGCACTGTATGCGGAGTGTTCGCTTTGATTTCACCGTTTACGGTTTCTAACTCTTAGCCTATTTCTTTGGTGCTTCTTCATTTTTGTGGTGGCTTTTGAGTGAATCTTGGTTGCTATTGGTGCTGCCGTCGGAGTGCGAGGATCGAATCCTTTTCTAATTTGAAACAGATGAAAGTAGGGGATTTCAGTGCGTTTTTCTTCTACCCAACTTTCCTCCCTTAATCAGGGTAAAGTTTTGTAGCTGCCCGTCTCACTTCAGTGTTCAAAGCCTTTCATATTATCTCACTTTTCAATATCTTGGAGCGCATAAATAGAAGTAGCGCATGTACTAACAAATTGCTTAAGAGTGATTCGTAACGCGTGGCATTTTTACTTTGCGGTGGCTTATGGTGATTAAGGCGCTGTGCGGTAGCTTTTGTATTGCGTTACTCACACCTTAGCAAAGCGTTATGTTTCCTTCTATTTCAATGGCTTAAAATTCTTCGATCTATGTTCTTTGCCCTTTTGGCAGTTCGTTTGAGTTGCCTCAGAAAATCCGCATTGTCGGCCAAAATTCGTGAATTTCTCAACCCGTAAAACATGTAAATATTCGCGGGTTGCTTCATTTGCAGGTCGTGGCGGATGGTTGTAAATTTCTCTGGCTCAAAGTCGCTTTGAACGTATTTGCCAAGTAGCATGTCCGCTTGGCAGTTGCCTCGGCAATTTGCCATTGTTCTGCGCTTTGGTTGGAAAGAGAGGGCGTCTGTTGAAAGTTTATCGGGTTGCCTCATTGGGCAGGGAAGTGGAATTAGTCGCTTTATGTCTCGTTCATTTGGCGGCCAAGTGGGAACGAGCTTGTGATTTACTTCTTGAAATGCGCTCAACAAAGCAGTTCTTTGCCAATTAAATCAGTCATTTGTGGTAAAACATAACAAACAATTTAAGAGGGATTCCCAACGCTTGGCATTTTTGCTTCTACTTCAGATCTAGTGGTTACGGTACAATGCTTTAGGTTGGGTGCTAGCGTTGCTCACCCCTTAATTGGGCGTTAGGCAATTAGGAGGAAATATTGGAGTTTTTTAGAGAAAATTACGTTAAGTTTCCCATTGTGTTGTACGTGTTGGGTTTTGCTGTTCACAATGCATACTTGTCTCTTTACGGAAGCTATGAATTTGAGTTGATTCAAGCTCGATACATACTCTCTGGCATTGGGTTTTTAGGTTTTGTTAGTCTTTGTGTTGTATACATGTCTTTCCATTTGAACCTTTCATATTTGCCCGCCAATTATAAGATTCGAATTGTTCTCCCTTGGCTACTAAGAGTTTTTTCGCTACCTGCAATTATTTATGTGTTTCTACACGGTCAACCTGAATTTTCTGATGTTAGTTCAGCAAAAGAGGAGGTGTGGCTGCGGTTATATTTGTCCTTTGGACAATTAGTAGTTTTCTCCTCACTTACAAACATCGTGTTCTCACTGACTGCAGGTAACGACATTTATGCCAAAACTGTTAGAGCATTAAGTTTGTGGTGCGCTGTCCCTTTCCTTATCCTGTGTTTTTACGCTTCAAGCCAAAGCTCTGAACTTAAATCTTTAATGATGTTTATCATGTACTTTTTAGCTGGTTTTGTAGGTTTGAGCTTTAGACATGCAGATAGAAATAACGATGTTGAACCTGACTATCTTAGCCCTGAAGCTAAAGAAGAACATGAGAATTCCTTTCAAATCGTAGTCGGTATTTTAGCCCTATGCTTCGTTTGTTGGTCTGCAATAAGCAAATATTCCGAAAATATTTATCCGTATATACCAACGGCTATTGGGGGCTCCAAAATTGAAGCTGCGACTTTGTATAGTGTTACTGGAGCTACCTCAGTTGAAGTTATACAAGAAACAAATAAGTGGTTTTTAGTTCGTAATTCAGACACAAAGCAAATAGAGAAAATCAAAGCATCAAGTATTGATAGAGTAGTATATACCGGAGAATAATTGCCTAACAAAGCGTTTAAGACGGATTCCCAACGCTCGGCACTTTCGGTTTGCTTCAGCTTTAGTGTTTACGGCACAATGGTTTAGGTCAGGTGGTCTGCGTTGCTCACCACTTAACGCGGCGTTAGCCCTTTACAAGGAAAAGTATGAAGATCGTATACGAAATTGATGTAACGAAAGAACAGCATGAAGCTATAGAGTCTTTAAGAAACCAGGCGTTCCCAGATCACCAAGCTAATCGCTCCTACTACAAACAGCTACCTCATATGCGTGCTTTGCAATATGAAAACAACATACTCGTTGGTTATTTAGGGCTAGATTATCGCGCGATAAAAGTCGGTGATGAAGTATATAACGTCTTGGGTATCATTGATTTTTGCGTTGCCGAACAGTGGCGAGGTAAAGGTATTGGTTCACTGATGCTTTCTGAAGTCTCATCGTTTGCACAAGGAAAGGCGGTCGATTTCATCATGCTTATCTCAGAGTTGGATGAATTTTACAGAAAGCAAGGTTATAGCAAAGTTGAGGGTATCCATTCTTGGCTAAGGCTTCATGAGCACGCAAATTATGGTGTTGCGGTAGAGCACATTGATGAACTGTTTATAAAGTCCACAAGTGGTAAGCAATGGGCAAATGGGCATGTCGACTGGCTGGGTTATATGTACTAATTGGTCACAGGGCTAACAAAGCGTTCAAGAGGGATTCTCAACGCTTGGCGGTTTTGGTTCAAAGTTTAACTTTTGTGTTTATGGCACAATGGTTTAGTTAGGGTGGCGGCGTTGTTCACCCCTTAACGCGGCGTTAGTTTGCAAGAGGAAAAACGCAGCCATATCGCAAGATCTAATGGTAAAAAATCAAAGTTAAAATTGTCGTATCGGAGTATGAACTCACAGTTAATTAGCGTGGTAAAAATCCAAAATTGGCATTGTTTCAACGGTTACTTTGTTCTTTGGTGCGGCGACTTTCAGGTTAACTGAGTCGAACTTTTTTGCTGAAACTCTGTTCGTTGAGTTTGTTGGTACAAAAGCCGATTTACTCGCTGAAATGGCGTTTTCTCTGGTGTGGAAAGTTCACGTGGTTTCAGTGGCTTTGTTGAAAGTCCGCACTGTGAGATTGGTTTTCCAAAAGCGTTTTTTGGTGTTGTGAGTTCGGTTTCTGCCACGTTGTTTGTTCCAAGTGGTTTCATTGACTAGCCGCTTTGAGACTAAGCCTGACTTAAGTGCATCAAAGCACATAAAGCTTATTGTTTTCAAAATTTAAAATAACGTAAAATCAACTCCTTGGGTTTGCAAACTAACAAACTGCTCAAGAGGGATTCGCAACGCGTGGCATTTTTACTATGCGTTGAATTTAGTGATTAAGGTGGTATGCGGCGGCTTCGGTATTGCGTTGCTCACCCCTTAGCAGGGCGTTAAGTTTCTAGGAGGATATCGTGGCAATAAAAATAACTACTCAGAAAGTGGACACATGGAAAAAAAGAATCCAAACGGACAATTTGAAAGGCTCAACTTACTTTTGCCAACAATCCAACAAAGTGTGGGTTTCCGCCTCGTTAGATCACCAAGCAATCTGCCAGCAAGTCCTAGGAAAAGACTCGGGCACTAGTTCATTGAGCAGTTATCTAAGATGGGATGACGTCAAAGCAACGCAGTTGGTTGATTTAATTTACGAAATCGAGAAAGCCTAATTACATGCACTACGTCGTTACAATAATTGCGTTAGTCTTGTTGGGTTACTTCGTTTTATTCCCTACAGTGACCTGGACAGCCGCAACGATACTTGGAGTTCTAGCGTACTTAGCAAGCAAGATTTTCTGGGTAGCAGTCATTGTTGGAGTCGTGTTTACCTTAACTAGGCTGCTATCATGAGCAAAAACTTAACAAACAATTTAAGAGTGATTCAGCACGCTTGGCATTTTGGGTTTGAATCAATTTCAGTGATTACGGTGGTAAAATTGACTGCGATGGTAGCGTGCTTCACACCTTAATTGGGCGTTAAGTGGCTAAGTGCAAACTATGGAGATTTTCGTGTTTGATTTAATAAATAAATTTTTACAGCAATCAGATTTGCTAATTGAATTGGGTAAGGACCAAATACAAATCAAATCATTGGCTTCAGATATCGTATTTCAAGATTCTCCCTATATTGCTGTAGAGACGACGGGTGAAGGTCAGACTATTAAGGCTATTGGCTCAAAAGCCAAACTCTTGTCCTCGAACAGTGTTGAAGTATCCAATCCATTTGAATCGATTGCATTGGAGCGAATTGATACTTATCGCGGGAAGCGAGTTATGGAGCTTTTCATTTTTGAAATGCATAAGTTGGCCAAATTTCGTCTTTCGCCACGTATAGTTGTACATCCTCAAGAACTATCAGGATGCATGTCTCAAGAGTTCGTAAAACCCTTCTACAGTTGGTAACAGAAGTTGGTGCCAGAGATGTAGTTGTGTATGAAGGAAGTCGAATAGATCACCTTACTGAAAGTTTTAAGTCTGTCAAAAATAGGTGTAGCGCCACTTAACAAGGCGTTTAAGGCAGATTCCCAACGCTTGGCGTTTGGCATTCAAAGTTGGTTTTAGTGTTTACGGTGTAAGGTTTTAGGTAAGGTGGCTGGCGTTGCTCACTACTTAACGCGGCGTTATAACCTTAGAGGGAAAAATGGAACTGAGAGCATTTGAAAAAGAAGACTATGACCTGCTTATCGGGTGGATCGACTCGGATAAATTGAATTATCAATGGGGTGGTCCAAACTTTGAGTTTCCATTGGATTCAGTGCAAATTTCTAACCATTGTTCTCAAGAGCAAGTTTTTCCCTTTATCTTCGTTGTTGCAGGTCAGAGTGCTGGCTATGTTGAACTATTCAAAGTTTCAGCGTCACATTTTAGAATTTGCCGCGTATTTGTTTCGGACAGCTTTCGTGGAAAGGGCGTTTCAAAGCTCATGCTTGGTCAGTTAGTCGAGCTAACAAAAGAAAAATACAGCGCTAGCTTACTATCATTGGCCGTATTTGAACGAAACATAGTTGCGAGAAATTGCTATGAGTCTCTTGGTTTTACCGTGACATCGCGTGAAAATGGCTCTCGTTCTTTCGACGGTGAGGTTTGGGGTCTTTTACGCATGGAAAAACGGTTATAACAAAGCGTTTAAGACGGATTCACAACGCTTGGCATTTTCAATTTGAATCAGCTTTAGTGTTTACGGCACAATGGTTTAGGTAAGGTGGTCGCGCTGTTCACCACTTAACGCGGCGTTAGTCGCCAGAAAAAGCTAGCAATCAAAATCATGTTTCTGAGCTTAAAATTTAGCAGCTGTTTGCTTGGTACATCGATTAATCGTCGATCATCAGAGCTTAGTTCTAGCTGTTTTAAGTCCAAAGTTTTGTACCTGTCCTAGCGGTTGTTTTGTTCTTTGGTGCTTACAGAGTAGGGCGATCGAGAGTCTGTTTTTGGTTGCAACTCCGCTCGGTGAGTTTGTCGGCACAAAAGCTGATTTACTCGCTGAAATGACGTTTTCTCTGGTGTTGTAAATTCCACGTGGTTTCAGTGACTTCGTTGAAAGTCCGCACTGTGAGATTGGTTTCCCAAAAGCGCTTTTTGGTGTTGCCAGTCCGTTTTCTGCGGCGCTGTTTTTTCTAAGTGGTTTCATTGAGTAGCCGCTTTGAGACTGCGCCTGACTTAAGTGCATCAAAGCACATAAAATTTGTTGTTCGCAAAGTTTAGTTCGGCTTAAAATTGTCGCTCGGTGCCTCGCGACTAACAAACTGTTTAAGAGTGATTCGCAACGCGTGGCATTTTTACTATGCGTTGCGTTTAGTGTTTAAGGTGGAATGCGGGAGCTTTGGTATTGCGTTGCTCACACCTTAACAGGGCGTTAGTTGCTAAAAGGAAACTTGATGAAGTTCGTACTTAAAGAAACAGTATTTACGTATCCAAATACGCTCCTTGAAGAATGGAAGGAAGGCGAAAAGGGTTGGATCCCAGATTCCTTGTTCGTACCTAAAGATGTTTATAACCAGCCTAATTATCACTTTGGTGAGTACTATGCTCTTAAAAAGTATCTTGAACTAGGGTGGCTGGGTACAGCGTTTTATGCACTTGGCGACTGGGAGTTAAATAATGACAAGTACACTCAAGGGCGTGCTTTGGTCGCTAAATATATCGACCCAATTAGGTTGGCAATGTTCAAGTCTCTAAGGCAAGGTTTAACTTCAGGGGAACCGGACTTATTCCTATATAAAGATGATGGATCAGTTTTGTTCGTTGAAGTTAAGAAACAAGCAGATCGCATATCCAAATCCCAGTTAATATGTATGGAACAAATTAAGTCTGTTTTAGCCTGTGATGTAGCTGTGGCTTATCTTGCGGAGGAACGTCAGGTGTATGAACCTAAGTCCTATGAGCTAAATGTGGTTTCCATTCCGCAAGCATGGGTAGAACGCAACTAACAAAGCATTTAAGAGTGATTCGCAACGCTTGGCGCTTTCGCTTCGCTCAAGTATAGCCAAGCGTCGCTCACACCTTAATGCGGCGTTATGAACTACAGGGTTAAGCAATGTATTCCATTGAGAAAGCATCTATAAATCACGTCGAAAGATTAGTGGAGATCCAAATATCTGCTTTTTCGAATGATCGCCAATTATGTGGTTCTGGTCCACCGGGTTACGATAGTATCGAGCATCAAAGAGCGTGCCTTGAAAACTACTTTTACTTTGTTATTAAAGATGCGGAAGAAGTAGTGGGTGGTTTTTACTATTCAGTCGACGAAGAGTGCTTGCAGCTTATTCGGCTATATGTTGAACCAAGCTATCAGCATCAAGGGCTGGGTAAGATGGTTCTTGATTATCTAATAACGCAGGTTTCATCTGGTCTCCATATTGAGTTAGAGACACCGACCTTTAACACCGCTGCTCATAGGTTTTACGAAGGGAATGGCTTTCACAAGGTTGAAAATATTGACTATGTCTCAGGCAGTTCCATTTTGTATAGAATGCTGGTCTAATCAACCACGTTCATAACAAGGCGTTTAAGGCGGATTCACAACGCTTGGCGATTTCAGTTCAAGTTAGCTTAAGTGTTTAAGGTACAATGGTTTAGGTTTGGTGGTTAGCGTTGCTCACCACTTAACGCGGCGTTAGTTTTCAGATCAAATTGACAATCAAGGTTAAAAGAAGAATGGTTTCATACAGAAATATGACCCAAGAAGAGTTTTCGGATTATAGGTCGTATTCAAATGAATTTAGAGGTCGAGAGCTAGCTGACGCAAAGCAAGTATCTCATGGTGAAGGAGTTCAGTTAGCAAATAGGGAGCTCGATGAGTGCTTACCTCTAGGGTTACAAACGGAAAATAACGTTCTTCTCTGCTTGGAAGTTGAGCAAGGTGGCATTAAATACGTAATTGGTTATTTCTGGTATCTTCTGGGTGACAGCTCCGTATTTATTTATGATTTTCAAATCTTTCCTGAGTACCAAGGAAATGGTTATGGTAGCCAATTATTTCAAGCAATAAACGAGTCATGGGCTGACAATGGAATTGAGCAAGTAGAATTGTTGGTTTCGTACGACAACGAACGTGCATTTAAGCTCTATAAAGAGCTTGGTTTCAAAGCCACAGGTATCAACATGTCTAAACGAACTAAAAACTAACAAGGCGTTCAAGAGGGATTCCCAACGCTCGGCATTTTGGGTTTGATTCAGCTTTAGTGATTACGGCACAATGATTTAGGTTGGGTGGTCTGCGTTGCTCACCCCTTAACGCGGCGTTATATGCCCGAGTACCCCACGTTTAGTAGACACTTTACTAAGTTAGATCTAGGGTCTAATTGAGAGGTGATTTATGGCTAAACATCGTAATCCAGCGTACACCGAAGAGTTCCGCAAAGAAGCGGTTCGCTTGGCTAGCCTTCCTGGCCGAACAGCAGTCTCCGTTGCCAAGGAGCTGGGCATCAGTGCCCAGCAGATCCGGAACTGGAAGCGCCAGTTCACACGCCTATCTGATAAACAGTTTAACTCCTTAGACGGTGTCGATTACTCGAAGAAAGAGTCTGAAGAGCTTCGAGCGCTAAGGCGCGAGAACAAGCGGCTCAAAGATGAAATGGAATTCCTAAAGAAGGTCTCGGCGTACTTCGCGAAGAACCAAGAGTGAAGTACGAGTATATTGAGAGCTATGTTGGGAAATACAAAATCACTCATATGTGCCACGCCTTGGACGTTTCGCCGAGTGGTTATTACAAATGGTTAAATCGAGAGCCGAGTGAACGTTCAAAGCGGCGATGCCGCTTTGAACAGCTAGTCATGTGTACCTTTGCGAAGCATCGTGCACGTTATGGTTCAGTTCGAATCACCGATGAGCTGAATCAAGCAGGCTATGCCTGCTGCGTCAACTATATTGCTGATATCATGAAAGAAAAGGGCATCAAAGCACGCAATGGTATAGGGTTCAAATACACTAAGGATGTGGCAGCGATGACCAATGTAGCTGATAATTTATTGCGTAGAGACTTTGAAGCAGAGAGCCCTAATCAAAAATGGGTGACTGACATTACGTACATCTGGGTGAAGAGCCGTTGGCTCTACCTAGCAACGGTTCTGGACTTGCATTCACGCCGTATTGTTGGTTGGTCATTAGATACGACGATGACGGTTCAACTGATTACGAATGCACTGAAAATGGCGTTCAAATCACGCAAGCCGCCTAAAGGCGTCATTATCCACTCAGATCGTGGTGTACAATACAGAGCACATGATTATCAAGACTTCATGCGTAAGCATGGAGGTGTGCCGAGCATGACCCGTAAAGGCAATTGTTGGGATAATGCCGTGATGGAGTCATTCTACAGTCGACTGAAAGTCGAGCTGATATATGCAGAAGACTACCAAGATATAGAAGAAGCTCGAATGGGGATCTTCGAATATATTGAGATCTATTACAATCGAAATAGAAAGCACTCAGCGTTGGGCTATGTGAGTCCAGCCGAGTTTGAAAGTGTGTAGTTATGTTGTGTCCACTTTTCGTGGGGTACACTAATGCTTTGAAGATTTAATGGAATATAGGAGACCTTAAATGTCAGTAGAGTTAGCAGCAGGAGTCACTCTAATTGACTTTTTAAACAAGTCACTTGAGACACTTAAGTTGGTTCAGCAAGATAGTCCAGATTCACTTGAACTACAAAAACATCTTGTTGTTTTAACGCAGCAACTATCAAAAACGATGGTGGAGGCATCTCAATTGCAGGGTATATTAGCCCAGAAAAATGAAGAGATACGTCAGTTAAAATCTAAGCTCGATGAGAAGGTTTCAGTTAAGTATGACTCTAAAACAGAGGTGTATTGGGCAGATGGGGGTGATTCACCGTATTGCCCAGTCTGCTATGAAAGTGATGGGAAACTAATTCATCTTTCTGATCATCTCGACAGTAGAAATAGTGATTATGACATACCCAACCCGCATTATAACTGCAAAAAATGTGGAAAATCGTATTACCAAACTAAATTAGAACGCATATAACAAAGCGTTTAAGGCAGATTCCCAACGCTTGGCGCTCTGCATTTAAAGTCGGGTTTAGTGCTTAAGGTGTAATGCTTTGGGTTAGGTCGCTGGCGTTGCTCACTACTTAACGCGGCGTTATGCGACAGAGGGTGAAAGTAAATCTGAATGATTCCAAGGCTAGTTCTTTGGTGCTGCAACTGGCGGTAAAGTCGAGAGTATTCTAGCGGTTGAAAATCCTCACGGTGAGCTTGTCGGTTCAAAAGGTTTTTCGTTGGTTGATGCTCAGTTTTCTCTGATGCTGTTTGTTCACGTGTGCTTCAATCAAAAGTCGCGGTGATACTGCGCCCCGCTTGAACCTGTTGGTTTACGATAGTTTTTCAACAAAGGTGTCGTGTGTTTTTTCGGTGTTGGAGCGTTTTGATGCTCAAGTGAGTAAGCGCATAACAAAGCGTTTAAGGCAGATTCGCAACGCATAGCGTTTTCGGTTTGCTTTGAATTTAGTGGTTACGGCACAATGATTTAGGTTCAGTGGAGGCGTCGCTCACTACTTAACGCGGCGTTATGTAACAGTCTGATTTTCTGTATTATTTAGCCTTTCAAACCCCGAAAATCCTTCTGCCAATTTAGGATAATGGGTCAGTGGTTTTGGTTGGCTTATTCGTAATCCTTTATGGTTAACGAAGGTCAGTCTGGTGTTGAAATTTTGGCTCGGCTTGTTTCATGGGTTCAAAAGCGTAGTCACTCGCTAATATTCCCTGCCCTGAAATCGTTGTAACTCCCCTACTTCGAATTTGGCTTTCGCACTCAAATCCATCAAAAGAACCTTGAGCGCAAGGGCGTTTTTAGTAGTCTGGTGGCAATCAAAAAGTCCGTGTTTGTGATTACATAACAAATTGTTCAACAGGGACTCCTAACGCTTGGCCACTTTCATTCAAATTGGCTTCAGTGTTTAGGGCACAGATTTTTAGTTG
>NZ_JAPPTK010000021.1:0-14836 GCF_027587055.1 Vibrio sp. MarTm2
CAATTGCCCCAAAGTCTACGGATTCCTTCAACAAATTAGTTAAAGGTAAGAATAGCGGTTCAGGGAGCTTGTCGAGTTCAAACCATTGCCACTGCTTACATTTGTTCGGCTCAGTAACCTGCGGCTCTCCCGTCAGGCAAGAAGCTACAGCAAACAATGTTACGTAGTGCTTACCTTCTTTTTCAAAAACATCGTTGGTGAAGGCTAATTTCTTAAATGAGTCTACTGTTAAATCTGTTTCTTCGAGAGTTTCTCTTTCCGCGCATTCTTCAATACTTTCACCCAATTCAAGATGCCCACCAGGAGTCGCCCAAGTATTAGCCCCATGAGAACCAATGCGCTCTCCAAGCAAGATACGACCTTCACGCAAAATGACTGCAGCCACTCCTACTCTCACTTCCTTATTCACTATTTACTCCTTTGTGAATACTTGTTTGCCTAACGCCCAATTAAGGGGTGAGTAACGCTACCACCTGACCTAAAGCATTGTACCGTAACCACTACAATTGAAGTTGATGCAAAAATGCCAAGCGTTGGGAATCCCTCTTAAATTGTTTGTTATAAGCGAACTCACGTTAACTAAGGATTTTATCCAAACGGTTACAAACTCGGTCTCGTTTCCTTTCCCAGCTTGAAAAGCTAAGCTTATTTTTAATGCTGAACGTTTTTTCAACTTTATCTTTAAATGAGTTCAGTTTCATCGCATCAGTCAAGACCATACCTTGAGTTAATGGCAGTACACCTTTTATATCTGAGTATGAAAGTGGCGGGACAACAAGAGGGATATGCTCTTTCGATAGCACCCAAGCAGCACCCATTTCGCACATGCAGACTGGGCTAGCGTAAAAGTTTTCAGATAGAACAAACAAAACCATTGAGTCTGATGACAATTCATTTTTGATAGCATCAAGAAAATTTTCACCAAGCTCAATTCCATACCCTTCAAAGGAGGTACAAAAGATTTGATTAGATTCAACCCCTATAGCTTCAAGCAGCTCAATAATTTCCTCAACAACCTTGCCATCGTTTGAAGCATGACTTATAAAAATTTTATTAACTTGTGTTGTTTTTTGATCAGCTATCGTCACTGTATCATTTGAAGTTTCCTCCTCAATTTCATTAATATATTCCGAAATTGATTCTTTCAGCATCTTGAAGTCTTCACGGAAGCAACGTAAATGGTCATCCGAACAATCAATACCAGCAAAAATGGGGGAAGTCTTATAATAAAAATTAAGTGCATTAAAGTGCTGAAATTCCGTAGAGTCTTTACCAAATATTTTAATAAGATTTCTCTCTACTGAGTTTTTCCAATGCTTAAAGTCAGGGTCACTACTATCTTCTCTTGTTACAATAGAAGCTTTCTCTAAAAGCTTTTTAAGTTGATTAATTTTATATTGATTGTCCATTTTTACTCCAAGCTTATAACGCCCTGTTAATGTGTAAACAATGAAAATAAAAAACCATATTAAACAACAAGTTGAATTAACATTATCACTATAACATTATTTTCATGTAGTAAATGTGTAGCTTCAAAATCGTACAAGACTCACCCAAAATGAAAGGCAGTATTTCTTCATTTCTAAAACACTATTGGACACAAATCACTTAGAGCTAAAAACTATATTGCTTTTTTGACCTAACTTTTACTATTCCAAAACTTAAGCCACAACGCGTTGTCGAATCTCATTATTGAACCCTTTCTACAATCATCAGGTAAACCAATGTTTATTTGGCTAAAACAGTAAAAAATGATGATGTTCTATATGCATTTCTTCGTATAATCCTGTCATACTCAGTAGTTTTATCATTTTGGAGATTTTGTCCGTGGATATCAAAGTGAAAGATTCATTGATTGGTGGCGTGATTAACGGCGTTATCAATGGTTATATTGCGAGCCACCATTTCAAAGGAATGGATAGCGTACCGATGTCGCTTAACGTGATCACGAATTCTGAAGTGACTGTGTGGGGGCAAGCGGTATCTCTAACTTTTGGTTTAGGGATCATTTTGTCGTTGATCACATCCAAGCTATTTATTCATCAGCTCAACAAATCCCACCCACAACACATTAGTCAGCTTCAGAGTGGTTTTTGGTCTCACCTTGTTCCTATTGCAGTCACCAATGCAGCAGCGCTATTTGGCTGGTTTGTGGCTATAGCTGTGATCTGGACTAAATACGCTGGCGAAGTGATGGTTTCTTCTTCAAGCGCTGTTGCACTGGTTGGCCTATTTGCATTCATCATTACCATTGCCGTCGAAGTACGAACTAAGAAAAGTATCATTTATAAAAAGATAAATTTACTGGAACAACCTCAGTAAACGACAGTAGGAACAGAAAATGTCAGATAACAATGTCCAAACCAGTGCTGAGCATAGCGATAAAAAAATTAGCCAAGCTCGCTCTTTCACTTACTATATTTTTGCCTTAGTTGCTGCTCTTTGGCTTTACACCTTATGGGCGGACAGAATGACGCCAATGACAGATCAAGCTAGAGTAAATGGCCAATTGATCCGCATTAGCCCAGAAGTCTCTGGCCCTATTTCACAAGTACTTATTACTAACAATAGTATTGTCAAGGCAGGAGATGAACTCGTCACGATCGATCCGCGTCCTTTTGAATTAGCCGTTAAGGCCGCCAAATTTGATTTGCAACAAGCAGCTCAGTCTTATGAAGCGGATTCAGCAGCAATCAGTGTCGCTCAAGCAAATGAAGTCGCAGCTCGTGTTAAGGTCAATAATGCCAAGAAGAATGTGGGGCGTAATCGCGTTCTCGCCAATAAAGGAACGATAAGTCAAGCGGTAATGGATAACATAATCGCCGAACTAGAGACGGCCCAAGCGGGGTTGGCTCAAGCGTCATCAGCACTAGAAAAAGCGAAACAAGAGTTTGGCCCGAGAGGAATTGATAACCCTGAAATCCAATCGGTATTAAACCGACAAGAGCAGGCTCTACTAAACCTCAATCAAACCAAACTGACGGCACCTTCTAATGGTGTTATCACTAATATGGATGTTGCTGTTGGCGATTATGCTGCTGCTGGGCAACCACTTCTTACCTTTATCAATAACAACAACTTATGGCTGACGGCCATGGTGAGAGAGAATTCACTGGCTCATCTAAAGCCTGGCGATAAAGTCAAAATTGTTTTTGATGCAAACCCTGGCGAAGTCTATAAAGGCAAAATTTCTTCAATCGGTTGGGGCAGTAGCGGTAATGGTAGCCTTGCCCAAGATGCCAGTAATGGCCTTATGACGTCACCAACAAGCAGTTCAAAAGCGCAGCGTTTCCCTGTCAATATCGAGTTCACGTCGTTGCCTGCCGATCTTAATCTAAGATACGGCGGTCGAGCTGTGGTGGGTTTCTACCCTGATGAAAGCTACCTAGGTGAGAGACTACAAGACTTGTGGATCTGGGCATGGAGTTATATCAGCTATGTATCATAGTGCCGCTAACCCAATTATAAGAGTTGCGGTATTCCCTGTCCTTTTGCTGTTTTGGCAATACGTATATGGGACGGATTTGCCTTTACTCGCTCCAGCGATGTGTGTGGTTTTTCTCACTACAACTCATGAACCACCGCCTGTCATTATGGTATTTGTTATGGGGGGCATTTTATTCATTACTGCTTGGTTTCAGGCACTAATGAGTGAACTATTGATTGATTACGTACATGTTTACTATCTGTTCTTGTTTGGAATTTTTTACTGGTGCATGGAACGTACCAAGAAGAACCCGCAAGATGTATTTGCTATCTTGCTGATTGTCTCTACCGCAATGGTTGCGGTATTTACGCAACAGAAAGGGATTAACGTTGAACAAATCCCTATGGCCTTGCTAAAAAATATTTTTATCGCTGGCTTCACCGCCTATTTGGCCTACCTACTATTTCCACGAGGTGAGCCACTCGCGATAAGCATGCCACCTGTCAATTCGACAACGAAATATTTGCTTGATTGGCAAACCTTACTCAAAGCGATCATTGTCATGACCATGATGGTGTGTACGATACAATTGGACTTAGAGCAAAGTACGATTATTACCATCATCGTCGCGTTAATGATTAAAGATCCTGATCCTAGTATTGGTAAAGATTATGGTTTAAGAAGGCTGTTTACAACATACGCGAGCGTGCTGTATGCCATTCCTCCTCTAATCATGAGTTTGCTGCAAGTCAATTTGGTAGGAACTGTGGGTTTTGCTGTCGTCAGTGCTTTATTTATGGGGATTCATGCCGTTACAAAGAAAGCTAGCTATAACTCAATTCAACTGATGTATTCCAGTTATGTGGTTTTAGTATTCTATGGGATTACTTCAACAAGTATCAGTGCGATTTCAGATGACCTCGTGCGTTTTACTTCGGTTTTTGCCGCGGTATTAATCGGTATCATGAGTTTGATTATCTTATACCCTAGAACTAGAACTTAATGCCACGACAACCAAGCCTAGGTCCAACTCGGCTTGGTATGCCTGAAACTTGCCGTATTGGCTAACAATCAACCAAAATACTTCTGATCTACTTCAAAAATGAATTACACAACAAAGCCTGTATCAAATACTATCGCAAACAATCTGGATTCTTAGACAACCTAAAAGCAACACTCCCCTACGCTGAATCTACGACGACGGCACTACCTACAGACTGGCATCAAATCCCAGGTTCCGCTAATCTGGGTTTTGAGTTTAACCAGTGATACACTTGGTGTGAAATTTCTCTGTGGAGCATTTATGACTGACATCTTGTCCTTAGCCCTTTTAGATACTGCTCAAGTAAAAATCGCCAACCTTACCTACGACCCCAAAAATAAGACATTAGCCAGCCAAGATAAAGTAATCGAACTTGAACCACGAAGCATAGAGCTACTTGAACTATTATTACGGAATATAGGTGATCCCATTTCTAATGAGGAAATCATAGAAAAAATATGGAGCAATAAATATATATCAAAAAATGTAGTAACAAATAGAGTAAGTACTTTGAGGGCGCTCTTAAAAGAACATCTCGTTGGGCTTCCCCCAACAAGACTAATTGTTACGTACCCCAAAAAAGGGTACTTCATCCCAGAAAGCCTCATTTCTTTATGTAAAACCGACAAGAGCAGCTCCCCTTATCCAACGATAAGCAAACCTTTAAAAAAAAATCGAGAAATCCCCTTCACTCTAAAGCCTAGTCTTAAGTTGCGAGGTTTGAAACTATTCCTAATTGCGATTGTCATTTTATCACTCAGTTTTAGTGTCATTTACTTTGAAGTGGAAAAAGAATTCCATGATGAAACTCCTTTGGTTTCAAAAGTACAATTATTGCTGAATAAAATTGAATGCAAAAATGATGGTGCTAAACAATACTTACCTGCACTAAAATCTATGCTCCTACAAAGCCAAAATACTTATAAATATACGGAGTTGACTAACATAAAGTCACCAAGTTATTTTTTACGAAGCTTGGACTCTTCGTGCCGTTTGCCTGGTTCTATGGGTAATAAACGCCCATATGATTTCCAGTTATCTTTCAGTGTATGGGTTGATAATGAGGATTCTAATAAGCAACTAAGCATTGAAGCAACTCTGTACCGCTCAGGTTCTAACAAAGTTGCATGGCGCAACATTTATAAGTCTGACCCAGCTAAGCTTCACTTGATAGTAAGCAAAATAACACAAGACTTGGCAGGATACTTTACGCTACCAAAACCCACCCTAAAGGCAAATGAATTAAAACTAGACAACCTGATGGTCACATCAAATGACGGTAAGTGGCAAACCTTAGCTACTAGCTCACTTACTTATAATGAGGTCTACTTTAAATCTCGTGAATTGTTTCTTTCGGATGCAACAGATGTAAACCTCAAGAGCTGGATTAATGATGTTGAACGCTCCTTTCCCATACTAGATCCTGAACTACATATTTGGCTAACTCTATTGACATTCAAAGCAAATAACAATCAAAAAAGCTTAGATATGCTCAATCAAGAATATGTAGAGGAAATAGCGGATAACGCTCTGATTTACTTGTTAAGAGCAAACCTAAATGCAAAGTTCGGTAACTTTACACTGTATCATGAAGATTATATCCGCACGATGTCTGCCTTGACCGCAATCGTAGAACCGCAGGTCATCATTAAACATTATCGTGATTCATCTTTATCTGAATCTTGTTTAGATGTTTGGATGCATGCCATGGTGTCACAAAACACATGGAACAAGCACTCAAAAATCACAAAAAACATAAAAGAGTTCTGCTCCAATGCCTACAAAGACCTTTAAAATCAACAGTTTAAATATTTTATTATTCTAATTTATGTTTTGTTTTCTTTCATTTTTTGCCATGCGAACACTAAACGAATAACGTATAGGCGAACTCAAGGATACGAGCGACGTCGTAGATTCCTATAAGTCTGGAATCTACAAGTGCATCCAAAACTTCAGATAAAAAAACCTGAAAGATGATGGTTATATTTGCTTAGGATAAAGCGCCAAGATTAATAGATTGAATAAAAAATTTAAGGCAGTAAAAATGTTACAAACAGCTGTAAAAACACTGGTCGGCTCGACATCATTGCTTCTCGTATCTGCGGTTCTTGCTGAACCATACGTAGGGCTTGAACTCGGTATTGGGAAATTTGATACTAAAGGAAGCTCTTCTGATTCTACGCTTAATGATATGGCCCAAAAGACAGCAGACAGTTTAGATACCAAAGTCAGTCTTAGGCTCGTCGGTGGACAGTATATAAAGGATAACATTCGCTTATACTTGTACGCTCAACAAGACGGGGAACTAGAGGTATCAGAGTCAAGCTCGCTCTATAAACTTACACATACATATGAAAGCTATGAATTAGGCTTTGGCTCGGATTATATATATAACTTTAATAATCAATTTAGTGGCTTCTTGGGAGCGTCTCTAGGTCATTATAGAAGCGAGCTAGGTGCACGCATAGAAGATAGCGAGGGCTACGATTCCGAAACTAGCAAGAAGTCAGGTCTAGTAACAGGCTTTAATCTGGGCTTGGGCTATAACGTAACAAAAAACTTCGCGCTGCAAGGTGGTTGGCGCTGGTCACATTACGCTGGGAACAAGCACAAAATTGATCCTATAACATACAAACTAGAGAGCTCAAACGAATTATACTTTGGTGCTGGTTATAACTTCTAAGCACCTACCTCATCAAATCAAAAAATAGTGAAGCTATCATGCTTTGATCGCAATATATTAAATTTGTAGGTATTATCCTTTTATCTAATACCTACAAACTTAACAATACATAAAACAACCTATCATACACAACCATATAAAAATCAGACGCGACAACTCCACCCTTTTTAGCTAGTATCTTTATTTAACACGTAAGCACTCATAGCAATCTTCTGCCAGTACTGTAATTTTGAATACTGCCTTAATACCAGAAACTTTCTCGACAGCTTCTTTAATATCAATCCAAATCGACAATGAAAATTCTTTGCTGTGATTTACTGCCTTGACACGTTCAAAAAGTTCCCGCATCCACCATACTTCTCATTGAGCAAGTAGGGTAAGATTAGTTACTCACGAAACGAGGTGTTTGGATATATACAGGAAAACTCGTATCGATTAGGGCAATTGAGTTGCCTCTCTTCCATCTTTAGTGTGTTGTGGATTAAAGAATAATTCTAAGGTCTAAATGCGAAAGCCCAGACTCTTTTTGTGTTTTCACCTACCCATACATTTCTGCATCATTGGAAGACGCTGTTCTTTTTGGTTTATTTCTAACTTTGCAATATATATAGACCTTTTGACTGGTTTTCTCAAAATTGAGAGCAGTTATGTTTGAACACCTCCCGTTGTTATAGGATATTGAAAGTTCATAACTATAAATGGAAAACCAACGACATGCGCTACATTACTCCAATATTGCTGCTTGCTCTTATAGGCTGTAAAGAAGAATCATCTCGCCCTCATACTGGCACCACCCAAATAGAAAAAACCCAAGAATTAACTGCTCTACTTCAATCTAAAGACACCGTCGATGAACAATTTGGTGTGCTTTATGAAGAATATGAGCACTTACTTGATAGAAGCGACTCACTTCCCGGCCCAGATGAAAATGGTGATGGCATTCGAGACGATATCGAGGCTTTTATTAATGCTCTGGAGGTGTCAGAACCAGTACGTAACGCGTTAAAGCAAAATGCAAGACAAACTCAAGAAAACTTATACTATGATTTTAGTGAGGCTACTGATTCCAACATCGATAAGGCATATGAAATTAGTCGTAAATATGACAAAGTCTTAGCTTGTAAAGATTTTTTAGGCATGTCTGTGGATGACAGTATTAATACATCTGAGACAATCACGTCACTCACTTACAATACAAAAGCTCGCACAATGGCCTACCTTGCCTACAACCATTTACTCGATGGCTCCGTCTCGACACTACTAGACGCCAAGGAGGAATATTGTGAGTAAAATCATCGTATATTCCCTCCTCCCTATTATCTTGTTTTCTCATCAGGCTTCTGCTAGCTCTTGCAACGTAGAAGGCTATACAGTCGGTTTTTTTAACGGCGTTGCGAACACCGAACAACAAGCCAAAAATGCATTAAAAAAGATTAAATCCACTTTAAATATCAAACAGCATCAAGGCGAGAAAGTGGACTACCAGCTTTTCTACAACGACTCTTATATCGGAAGCAGCGGAATTAATGTCCTTGGCGACTTAGCTGAAACATTCGACCAGCGCTTGGTAGAAATAGAACAAATACAATTCGAGAGATGGGAATTGTTTTGGGAGCTATTTAATGGTCGGGGTGATGGGACTATTGCTCAAAGAATAGGGGCTCTTATTACGACACCAATCTCTTTCTTAATTGATCTATTTACTCAACAATCTCACCTCATCATTACCACTTTCCTTGAGCGGCTAAACCGATTTGTCGATTCCCCTGAAACTGAAACTACACAAAGAAACCAACGCCTTATCAATGACGCACATACTTGGCAAGGTAAGAAGCTCATTTACTTAGCACACTCTCAAGGTAATCTTTGGGTTAATCGCTCTTTTGAGTATGTGACTGGCCAAAAAGGATACGATGAAAGTAATATTAAAGTCATTCATATTGCTCCTGCGTCACCAAAAACTAATGGCGATTACATTTTATCTGGCAACGATTTAGTCATTAACGGGCTTCAATTGACAGGGATAGGCTCAGTACCAACATACAACTTCACAGCAAAGTGGACTAAAGCTGACCGCTCTGGACACAAGCTTATCGAAATATACCTGACAGATCCCACTGCACTAAATATGCTCAAGAGTTCTGTTACCAGAGCTTTCTCAAGTGTACAAACCCCAAACATGGATGAGCACCTTTTCGAAATTACCTATGATTACAGTAAACACTTTGTCTCAACACATGATGTACCGACAATTGACTTAGTGGATAATAATGATGATTGGGCAGATCGCGCAGACATCTATCACAGCGATTCCTATCTTGAGGACACAGGGGGAGGACAATATCAGCTCCGTCCTGCTAAGGGTATAGACACCCTCTCCTTCACACACCATAAGAAGCCGCGAGATTTTCATACCGTTACCATCGATCAATGCGAAAAAATACCCAACGACAAGCCTTTCGTTTTGGGTGAATATTCAAAAGAAACGATGCCTCTATCGAGCTTATGGCCAAATTTACCTGACGACATATCTACAGATATTTCGATTCGCGATAGGTACGGCTGGGAACTTAACAAAGCTCGAGCATCTTATAATGAATACAGAGAATCGGGCCACCTCTACATCGGTAGCTTCGCAGGGTTTAAAGCCATTGAACCATACACAGATGAAGAAAAAGCCTATTTAGACCGGAACAAACTACAAGGTAAATATGAACTAGAAGCAGACTTCATCTTATTTGCAACACAATCATAAAATCTCGAGGTTGCACTGGCAATCGGATGTTATCTGACCACATGAGTTGGTCAGTGGCGGAGACCTTTTTATAAAAGGTGAAAAAGTTACCCCACCTACCCCACTTCTTATCAATCAGGTGGGGTAAGTGGGGTAGAAATGGCAACTTAGCGAAATGAAGTGTTGGGGCGAACGTCAGGAAAACAGTATCGGTTCGAGCCGTTAAGCAATCGCTTCTCAATTTTGCCTTCTTTGTGCAGTTGATTCAGCGCCTTACCCACCATATTGGCTTTCGATACATCGGCGTTGATGAGTTCGCAGATAGCCTTGGTGGATAACCACGCTCTCGCCTTACCGTGACACTCTTCAATATGGTCATTGAGCAGCGTATACCACGTCCCTTTATCCACGTATTGCGAAGAGGCATGAGACACTTGTAGTTGCAGCTCTGGTGGCAGCATCCAAGGGTGATGATTCACCATAAGTTGATACTTCACCTCTAACCAAAATTGACGCAGTTTCTCGGGCTCTTTGAGTGTAAGCTCCCCTGTCGATTTGTATTCCCAACCGAGCAGTTGATTTAACCCCGTCATATCAGTTTCACCCACCAATTCAATGACTGCGTACCGAGTGTTTCCTGTCTCGTCTTTTAGAAAGTCAGTACCGTTTACCGTAGCAATTAAGCTCGTCTGTCGGTCTTTTTTGATATCAGTGCGCGCATAAGGCGGCCTCACCGTATCGCGTGACCGAGTCACAAACGCTTTGAGCGCCCCTTGGCAGTTTTTAGTGGAGCGCTCTAACTCCCCAAGCTCCACTATCCAAGAGCGAATAACCGAGAGAACGCTGTCTTTGTTATCTGGGTTAAGCTCGGCCCCTTCTAGGAATGCATTGGGCATGACATTAGCAATGCGCTCAACAAAAGCCGTCTTTTTAAAGGACTGCTCACCTTGTAAGACAGGCACCAATTTGGATTTAAAATTAGGGACAAAGAGACTTGCTACACAGCCAACAAGCCAATGTAGCAATACCGCACTGGTGAGCTCTGGCTCTTTGGCCTTTAAACAGCTTAGCACCGCGTTAACTCTTGGCTCACCATCCCATTGACCCTCTAGCCAATCGGCGATGGGATGATAGCTACTTTTTAACGCCAGTGCACTGAAGTGGTCATCTATGGCGCTTTTCGGCATAGAGTAGATAGAAGCAAGCGAGATAAGCTCGCTTCTCACCTCTTCCGGAGTCCCGACAAAGACGCCCTGCTTATAGATGTCCGGCTCCAAGGTCATTTTGTTGTGCTTAGCTTCATAGCCTGCGCTATCAAGCAGCGCTTTCAGGTTGTCCGCCGTATTGAGCACAATGCATTGACCGGATTCTTTGTACTTCACATGAGGAAAGTTCGGCTCACAATTGGGGTTAAGCATGGAAGCCCTCCCCTTGTGATAAATGGTCGCGTTTTGTGTGGCTATCCAGCCAGCAATCTAAGTCTTCTTTGAGGTAACGAACCGCTCGACCAATCTTAATGAAGGGTGGCGCGACGGTTCGGTTTTTACGTGGGCCTTCCATTCGAGCTTGACGAAGGAAGGAGCGACTCATTCCAATGTAAGCCGCTGTCTCTTGTTCGGTGTATACACGTTTCTCTACGTTGCTTTGAGTCATGTCTGTGTCTCCTGTTGTTCACTGAGACACACGCTAAGACATCAAAACGTCATATGACGTTTACGATGACGAAGACAATGACGTTTTTTATTAAGACACTTCCTGACTTGTCTTAAAGAGACGCTTCGCCCCCGCTAAGACGTTTTTCCTAAACGACTCATAAGACATGGTCTTTTCCTTCTCGCCCCGTCCGAAATAAGAGAGAGTGTCTTGAGTCATGCTCTCAATCAACACATCGGTATCGTACTCACGTTGAAACTCATTTTGATTGACGTCTTGTCTTAGAATGTTCCACACCGTTATCGCTTTCACCTCTGGGTGCGTTTCTAAGATTCGAATGACAACATGAGCGAGTGGGTGCGTTAAGTAGCGTTGGTCAACCGAATCTAACCGACGCTTAACCGTTGAACTAACCGAAGGTAATGCGTTAGAAGCGTTAGGGTTAACCGAAGCTAATGCATTAGACCCGTTACAGGTAACCGGCGCTAAGCGCTCGTTAACACTACTTATAAAGGTTGAAGCACCGTTAGAAACACTCGTTTCAACGGGTACAGCGTTACTCGACGTGCTGGATTCAACAGGGTTAACCGAAGCGGTAACCGACACTAACGCGTTAGCTTTAAACACGTCAACGCCAAACACGCGTTGGATGTCTTCTAAGTCCACTCTCAATTGTGCAGGCTCAACGGTTACCGGAGTGGTTTTTAAATGGTATCTCGGTGGGTTGTATTGAGCTTCATCGTCCGCTTTCAAGCCAAATGACTTGCTGAACGTATTGGTTAACGCTTCCAACGAGCTATCAAGCGTTTGAACGCTTTGAATCTGGGTATAGGCAATAAGTGTTACCGTCGGTTGATTCAATACCCTCTCGTCCAGTTTAAAATCCGCGCTCACAACGTTACCAAATACGGATTTAACAGGTTGCCAATGCGTAATGCGTTGAGGTTCGAGAATAATTGCATGAGTACATGGTTGCGCCTTACCTGAAAATGCAAAGTTGAACGAGGTAGATTCAGTAAAACGAACCACCCCTTCATAGTTGAAAATGGCAGGCACACTTTTCGACGTGGGGTGAATCGCCCCCATCTTTTTGGATTTTAACACACCGCACAATGGCATCTTCTTTTGCTCCACTGCGTCCAGTACATCCCCTTTAGACAGGGTGGTTTTCTGTGATATCTCATCCAACCGGATAAACCGACGTTTTAGCTCTGTCATCGTCCTTAATCACTCCTTGAGTACTCATGTTCAATACAACCCGTTAAGGTTATCGAATTCACCTAATGCCTATCAACCAATCAGTTGTACCGCGGCGGCAGTATGAGCAGGCGCTAAATGCGCGTAACGCAGCGTCATTTTCAAATCCGCATGCCCCAACAGCTCACGAACTACATTTAAGTCGACGCCCGCCATAACGAGTTTACTGGCGAAATGGTGGCGTAAATCGTGAAAACGGAAGTTCTCAATACCAGCGCTTTTAAGTAGGTTTTGCCAAGGGTACTGAAAGAAGCTCACCCGCTTACCCTCATGAACAAACACATACTCTTCATTGAGGTTTTGAGCGCGCCATTGTGACAGCATGTTAAAGACCGTGTCGTTCATTGGTATGGTGCGCTTCTTCTTCGATTTGGCATTTTCAGACAAAATGGTGAGGTAGCGATTCTCAAACGACACACTCTCCCAGCGTAGCGTCAACATCTCGCCTTTACGCATTCCAGTATGCATGGCGAGTGTAATCAACGGCGTAAAGAAATCAGCGTACTGGTGAGCGTCATTGTCTTCGCATAACTGCGCTTCCCTAGCGGCTAACGCACTGAGTAGTGCCGCCTCTTCTGACTCAGAGAGATAACGGATACGCGTGTTGTCTTCTTTGGCTATTTTCACGCTTAATAAGTTGTGAGACTCGATAAATTCCCATTCCACCGCCCTATTTAACGCTGCCTTAAGCCGATTAAACGTATACTCAATCGTTGCAGGAGCTCGACCTAACTTACGCTTGTCGGTTACCCATTGCTGAATGTCCCACGCTTTGATGTCTTCAAGAGGTTTATCCGCTAAGAAAGCAAAGGTATTAGCGATGGATTGGTAAGACTGTTTCGCGGTTTTGGGGTTCATGGCAAACAGATAATCTTTGTAGTGCTCTTCGAGGTATTTACCTAACGTTAAACTTCGGCGTACCTCCGCTTTACGCTCTTCAGCGCGCTGGGTTTGAACATCCACACCACTGGCAACCAGCCCCGCCTTTTCCTTGGCTAAGTCTCTTGCCTGCGCAGGCGTCATTGAATCCGCAGAGCCGATAAGATAGTTGCGCTGCTTACCGTTCAGTCTGTAGTAGAAGTAGTACTTAATCGCGCCCTTGGGGGAAATACGGGCGTGAAAACCACTGATTTCTGTATCATTGAGACGTTCATCTTCAATCGTCAATTGCTTGATAGACGTGTTGGTGATCTTCTTCTTGATTGCCATTCAACAAACCTCCGTGTAGCAAATATGTAGCACAAAGATTGTACAGAAGCAGCATCCAATGAACAACCAGAAACAAACCACACAAACTTAAATCACTGAATTAAATAATAATTAAGTTCATTCGTGTTCATTGCGGTTTATAGAGAAACAGCCACAATTCACACTGTTAAGGTGTGAGCAACGCAATACAAAAGCTCCTGCATACCACCTTAAACACTAAACGCAACGCATAGTAAAAATGCCAAGCGTTGCGAATCACTCTTAAACAGATTGTTATGCGAAATTCGACAATGCTGATTTGTACGCCTTTCTAGCCTCGGTACTTAAGTAGCTGTCCATACCTTGGAACAGTTCAAATAGCTCAGCACCATATTTGAGCTTGAACTCTTCACTGTTATAGACAAGCTCTAGCTCATTAGCGACCGTTAACTCGCAAAACAACTTCACCGTTGCACTCTCGAGTTTGAATATTGAACCAGTAAATCTGTCTTTAAATTGGATTTCTAGCTCCTTGCCAAATTGAGGGAATACATAGTCTCGGTCGCATGAGCAATACAAATAAACCAATGCTTCTTCATCATTACCAATAATTCGCGCTATTTCTTGGCGCTGACTTAGCGACACCATATTTTCATCGAAACCCGCTGTTCCATACACGGCATGAAAGAGACCTGCGATTTGAAGTAACTCGCTACTACCCCAGTTAATTAGAACTTGTTCAGTTCCTTTCAGGTGTGCTTCCAATGAACTGTTAAGGTGCTGAAAATCACCCGCACCAAGCTCTTGAAGCATTACAAATTTATCCATAAACCTCAATTTCCTTTAGGTCGC
>NZ_JAPPTK010000022.1:0-13071 GCF_027587055.1 Vibrio sp. MarTm2
GTCTTGCGACTCGTTGGTCA
Source organism: Vibrio sp. MarTm2 (assembly GCF_027587055.1). Classification (NCBI taxonomy): domain Bacteria; kingdom Pseudomonadati; phylum Pseudomonadota; class Gammaproteobacteria; order Vibrionales; family Vibrionaceae; genus Vibrio; species Vibrio sp. MarTm2. The sequence goes on from NZ_JAPPTK010000022.1 coordinate 21, forward strand.
CTTCGTTTCATTGAAACCTAATTTGAAACCGAAGTTTCTAATTGGATTATCATCAACGAGTGCCCACACAGATTGATAGGTTTATATTGTTAAAGAGCTTTCTTCTTTGTGATTTGCATCACTCCGGAAGAGGCGGCCATTCTAGCGTTTTAAGTTTTAGTGTCAACCACTTTTTCAAAACTTTTTATTAAGCGTTTCCGCTCAGCTAGTTAACCTGTCAACTTTGCCTGAACCCTTGTGAGCTCTTGCCCTGTCGACGAGGAGGCATTATAGAGATCGCGCTCACATTGGCAAGCGTTATTTTGAAAAAATTGCAGAAATAACGCTTAACCGCCGACTTTTCATTCAAAGCCTTATTTATCCAACTTTACCCCTAGAAAACAAACACAATACCCACAGAGTTACCCACATATCGCTATTTTTAGCAAAAAGAAAAGGCCGCATTGCGGCCTTTCTTCATATATAGAAGAGAATAAACTAGATACCCGAACCATCTTGCTCGTTGCCATCATCCTCATGAAGTCCACACTCACGCTTTAAACCAAAGAAGCGAGTTTCCTCTTCACTCATTCCTGGCTCCCACTTCTTAGTTGTATGCGTATCACCTACCGACAGGTAACCTTCATCACGCAGTGGGTGGTAAGGCAATCCATACTCCTCTAAGTAATAGTGAACATCTTTATTCGTCCAGTCGATTACAGGTAGGAATTTAAATACACCATTTTGAATCGATAGGATTGGCAAGCTGGCTCTCGATTTAGATTGCTCCCTACGTAGACCCGAAAACCACGTCCCGACTTCTAGCTCATCTAAAGCCCGTCTCATTGGCTCGACTTTATTCAGCTTGTTGTATTTTTCAATTCCCTCTATACCTTGTTCCCACAACTGGCCATATCTCGCTTCTTGCCAATTCGCACCTTCTTTTGCTCGATAAACTTTTAGGTTGAGCGTGAGTTGCTCACTCAGTAGATCGATAAAGCGATACGTTTCAGGGAACAGATAGCCTGTATCAGTGAGAATCACGGGGATATCAGGTTTTTGCTGAGTGACCAGATGCAGCATAACCGCTGCTTGAAGACCAAAACTCGACGATACAGCAAACCGACCTTCAAGATTTTCTAACGCCCAAGCTACTCGTTGCTGCGCGGTTAGCTGCTCTAACTCTGCATTAATTTGACCAAGCTGCAGTATTTGCTCTGTCTTAGTTAATGCGAGAAGCTCTGCTAACTTTGGTTTTGAAGCGATTGAATCAAGCATGCAAGTCCCTCTTAGATACTTTGACTTCTCGAATGATGCCAGCACGGATAGCAAAATCACCAAATCCTTCGCCAACTTCACGCTCTTTGGCCCAACGACCTACAAGTTGATCAATCTCTTCTAGTATCTGTTTATCTGTGATGTTCTCTCTATACATCTTCGGAATACGTGTACCGGCACGGTTACCTCCTAAATGAAGGTTGTAACGACCAGGCGCTTTACCTACTAAACCGATCTCAGCTAACATCGCACGGCCACAGCCATTTGGACAGCCAGTAACACGCAAGATAATGTTGTCTTCTTTAGGTAACCCGTGCTTCTCAAGTATGCCTTCCACATCAGTCACAAACTGAGGAAGGAAACGCTCAGCTTCTGCCATCGCGAGTGGACAAGTAGGGAAAGCAACACACGCCATCGAGTTTTTGCGCTGCTCACTTACAGTGTCATCGATTAAGCCATGCTCGCGAGCAATTTTCTCAATCTTGGCTTTTTGACTCTTAGCCACACCAGCAACAATTAAGTTCTGGTTTGCCGTCATACGGAAATCGCCTTTATGAATTTTGGCAATTTCAGCAACACCGGTTTTGAGTGGTTTGCCTGGGAAATCTAGCAGTCGACCATTTTCGATAAACAACGCTAGGTGGTGTTTACCGTCGATGCCTTCTACCCAACCAATTCGATCACCGCGATCGGTAAACTCATATGGACGACTCTCGCCAAACGTCACGCCTGCACGCTTCTCTACTTCCGCCTTAAATACATCAATACCAACACGGTCTAGAGTGTACTTAGTTTTGGCATTCTTACGATTTGATCGGTTGCCCCAATCACGTTGAGTCGTCACAACCGCCGCAGCCACATCGAGTGTTTTATCTAGTGGGACAAAACCAAAGTCGTCAGCACGACGAGCGTAAGTTGATGTGTCACCATGGGTCATCGCCAATCCGCCACCCACTAAGACATTGAAGCCCACCAGCTTACCGTTCTCACCGATCGCGACAAAGTTAAGGTCGTTCGCATGTACATCCACATCATTTTGCGGAGGAATCACCACCGTTGTTTTGAACTTCCGAGGAAGATAAGTTTTACCTAGAATCGGCTCATCATCGTCGGTGGTTTCTACTTTCTCGCCGTCTAGCCAGATTTCCGCATACGCTTTGGTTTTAGGTAATAGGTGCTCACTGATTTTCTTCGCCCATTCGTAAGCTTCTTGGTGCAACTCTGACTCAATCGGGTTAGTCGTACACAGCACGTTACGGTTTACGTCGCCAGCTGTAGCAATTGAGTCAATGCCAATACTGTTTAGTGTTTGGTGCATTAACTTGATATTTGGCTTAAGTACACCATGGAATTGAAACGTTTGACGTGTTGTTAGGCGGATACTGCCGTAAAGCGAATGTTCGGTTGCAAACTTATCAATCGCCAACCACTGTTCAGGTTTAATAATACCGCCCGGCATACGTGCACGAAGCATCACGTTATGCAGTGGCTCTAGCTTTTGCTTAGCGCGCTCGTTACGAATATCGCGATCGTCTTGCTGATACATGCCATGAAAACGAATTAACTGGAAGTTATCCGCAGTAAAACCACCAGTGATCTTGTCTTGCAGATCTTGCTCTATGGTTCCGCGCAAAAAGTTGCTTTGAGTTTTCAGACGCTCGTTATCCGATAGCTTTCCTAACTCTTCACCTAGTACGACTTGCTTATTATTCTCAGTAGAAAAAGTCATTAGTACACATCCCTTTGATAACGTTTCGCTTTACGTAATTCATTGATAAATTCTTCTGCATCATCACGTGATAACTTGCCGTGCTGCTCGACAACATGAATCAAAGCTTCATGAACGTCTTTCGCCATACGTGTAGCATCGCCACAGACATAGATATAGGCACCATCTTGAAGCCACTGCCACACTTGCTCAGCGTTTTCTAAGATACGATGTTGAACATAGACTTTCTCTGCTTGGTCGCGGCTAAAGGCCACATCTAGACGATTTAACAAGCCTGATTTCAGATACTTTTGCCACTCAACTTGATACAAGAAATCTTGCGTAAAGGTACGGTCGCCAAAGAACAACCAGTTCTTGCCTTCCGCTTCACGATTGTCGCGCTCTTGAATAAAGCTGCGGAAAGGAGCAATGCCGGTGCCTGGACCAATCATGATGACTGGGGTGTTATCATCTTGCGGAAGCTTAAAGTTATTGTTGTTTTCAACAAACACTTTCACTTCGCCACCTTCTTCCAAGCGCTGAGCTAAAAAGCTTGAAGCGCCACCATAGCGTTTTTCATCACCCTTATCGTATTCAACCAAGCCAACGGTCAGATGGACTTCTTCATCAACTTCTGTTTGGCTCGATGCAATGGAGTACAGGCGAGGAGTTAAACGGCGCAACAAACCAAGGAGTTCATCCGCGGAAAGTTTGGTTTTCTTTTCAGAAAGGACATCCACTACCTGAGTATTACTTGCGTACTCACGCAGTTTGTCTTTGTCTTCCACCAGCTTTTCTAGTTTCTTGCTACCCGATAGCTCAGCAAACTTAGTCACCAATTGTGGGTTCGCCGCGGTGATTTCAAACTTACTCACCAACGCGCTGTGAATAGAGAGGCTTTCACCGTCAACTTCGACACTTTCAACGCCAGATAAACCAACCTTACCGAGAATGGCATTGGCAAGCTCAGAGCTGTTGTCAAACCAAACCCCTAATGCATCACCCGGCTGGTACGTCAGACCTGAGTCCGTCAGGTCGATTTCTACGTGACGAACATCCTTACCTGAATCACGGCCCGTAATTTTTTGGCTAGTTAACAAGGTCGCGGTATATGGATTTTGCTTATTGTACTGAGAGTGCCCCGCAGCCGCTTGACCAACGGGTAGTTGAACCACATCCGCTTCTTGACCAGAGGCGAGATCGTCTTTGACGGTTTCAAGAGCTTTCGCACGCCACTCTGCTGCTGGCGCGTCGTAGTCCACATCACAATCAATACGATCAATAAACGCACTAGCGCCCTGCTTCGCCAGATAGGCGTCAAAGTCTTTGCCCGTTTGACAGAAAAATTCGTAGCTTGAATCACCTAAACCGATAACACCATACTTCAGATTTGGCAGCTTAGGTGCTTTCTTGGATTGCAAAAACTCATGTAGCTCTATGGCATTATCAGGCGCTTCGCCTTCACCATTGGTTGATGCCACGATAATAACGTGTGTTTCTTTCGCTAAGTTCTTACCTTTGTAATCACTGGCGTCAAACAGCGCGACGTCAATACCTTGGGCTTTCGCTTCTTGCTCTAACTGCTCGGCGACACCCTTCGCATTCCCCGTTTGAGAAGCAAAAATGATGGTCAGTTTGCCAGCACGCTTCGCTGCTACCGCAGCCGCGGCTTGATTAATTGGAGCAGTTGCACCCGTTGTTTGGGGCTGAGCCTGCGATAATCCCCAAAAGTACCCGCTTACCCATGCAAGCTGCTGTGAGGAAAGACCGGATACGGTTTGTTGAAGAGAGCCAAGCTGCTGGTCATTGAGAGGAGCAGCGATGGCAGGTAATTCTTGCTGAGAAGGCCCGTTGTTAGTAGAGGACTCTTTCTTATTTAAAGACATGGTCACGACATCCCTATTCATTGCGTGATGATAGATTAACCACTCTCTTTAATAACAAGAAAGAATAGAAGTGAATGTTTTATAACTTTTGGAATTAAAGGATTAAAGCAGAGAGGCGTTTATATCTTTATTTGGCTTCGATTCTTACTTGTTGAAAACCCACCGCCATGGCAGATTTAGACGCTAAATCGAGATCGATGTACTGACACTCCTCTCCGTGAGAGTCGGTCAACAGCACAAAGCCGCCCCGGGCGTGACGAAACTCAACAATCCAAGCGCCCTCTTGAGCGGAAGGTTCAATGATGGCCTCCACCAATTTGTTTTCCCTGTATAGATTCCTTAGCTCAGTAATCGTCATGAGGTTCCTTTCTCTATCGGACACAAAACTCCTAGAGTAAGGATGGTAGAAAGCGTCGAAAGTGCGAACAAATAACGTTCAATATAATCAATAGATATAAAAAAACGCCGCTATATAAATAGCGGCGTTTCTCAATCATTTCTTTTTTAGAAGCTAAACTCAGCCCCAACAAACCAACCATTGGCAAAAATAAACGGCTTACCTAAATCTGAGCCACCAGCAACACGGAAATCTTCAGACTCTAAATCGATCACTCGATAACCGCCTTTTAATGCGAGTTGGTTGCCATTCAAATCCATTCGGTACTGAGCACCAGCCATTAAGTCAGTACTCTTGATGCTATTGCTATCACCGAAGTTCATTTCACCAATAATATCAATGGACGTATCTGGAACAGTCAGCTCTGCATAGCCGTACCATGCCCAAATCATTCCATCGAATTCTGTATTTCGTGTCGCGTCTTCTGCATTGATGTATTTGGTATTAGACAAGTCACTTAAAGTTACACCTGCGTCAAAGTGCATTAATTCATGCTCAAAAATACGGTAGTAAAGTGTTAAGTCTAATTTATCGAATGCCATGTAATCAGCATCGACACTAGAGTAACGAAATCGAGCATCAGGTACGTACTTAACATTATGCTCTATGGCTGCGTAAAAGCTTGGGGAAGTGTCACTATCACGGTTTACTTCATTAACCTTTGTCTCCGACAACCACATTTCAGCACCAATCTTCGTCGTCAATGATGACTCTTCAGCGACAGCTGGCACTGACATGACAGCAGCAGCGAGTAAGGCTGCAGTTTTAAAACCCATGAACTTGTTTCTCCCAGTAATGGTGCTTGCTCCTCCCAAGACGAGTAATCGTCAATGGAGGTGTATACGATATGTGCGAATTCTACCATACACACCCGCTATCCCAGCAACTATTTATCTCTGGATGAGAATTAACGAGCCTGCGCTACATGAGATTTAAAGAACCATATACCGATCGCAATCACGATGAGCCAAGGTAATATTTTAAGTACTGCACCTAACATTCCAAGCAGAACCATGATAACAATAGAAAACGCTACCGCAGCAAATACCGTCAGCATAGTGACTCCCGTAACGAGTAGTGTCGCGGTAAATACCAAAATAAAAATCAGTTCAAACATACGCTTCTCCTTTGTTTGAACTGACTCTTTCAGATTATGTGCCAACTTCAAAAAAACAAATAAGACACTGATTTTAAGAAATAAAATAAAAAGGCGCTCACAATGAGCGCCTTTTTAATAAATTGGACTTGGTATTTTTCACCACACTATTGGTATTTTTTACACATCCAACTCTTGCGGAATTTTCGCTAAAGCTGCTTCAACCACCTCGATACCCGCACCTGGTTTGTGCGCATTCTCGCTAATGTATCGACGCCACTGACGGGCACCTGGCATCGCTTGGAACAAACCAATCATATGACGAGTAATGTGGCCAAGATAAGCGCCTTTCGAAAGCTGAGCTTCAATGTACGGATACATTTCCTCTACGACTTGAGAACGTTTTTTGATCGGCTTGTCTAAACCAAAGATCTGCTGATCCACTTCCGCTAGTAGATACGGGTTCTGGTAAGCTTCGCGACCTACCATCACACCATCTACATGCTCTAAGTGAGCCAGAGAATCGCCTAGTGTCTTTACCCCACCGTTTACCGCAATGTTTAGATGAGCAAAGTCTTTCTTTAGCTGATACGCACGAGGGTAATCCAACGGTGGAATCTCTCGGTTTTCTTTCGGGCTTAACCCAGACAACCAAGCCTTACGCGCATGAATAGTAAACTGGTCACAACCGCCTTTCTCCGAAACAATCGAAACAAAATCTGTCAGAAACTCATAAGAATCTTGGTCATCAATACCGATACGTGTTTTCACCGTGACTGGAATATCCACCACATCACGCATTGCAGCTACACAATCCGCGACCAACTGAGGCTCCGCCATCAAACAAGCACCGAAACGGCCATTTTGCACACGGTCTGATGGGCACCCTACATTAAGGTTGATCTCATCGTAGCCGCGTTCTGCTGCAAGTTTAGCGCAAGTCGCGAGATCTTGAGGGTTCGAGCCACCTAACTGCAGTGCCACCGGATGTTCTTCTTCGTTGTACGCTAAAAAATCACCTTTACCATGAATGATCGCGCCAGTCGTAACCATCTCTGTATAGAGCAGAGTCTCGTTTGTTAGCAAGCGATGGAAGTAGCGGCAATGACGATCTGTCCAATCGAGCATGGGTGCAATGGAAAAGCGGTTAGCCGCGTATTTACTAGTATTGTCAGGTTTCATAAGGTGTTACTCGAAATCTTACCACTGTATATACATACAGCAACTTGCTAGAATTGCCCCAAATTTACCCACTCAGTACGTATATAGTACGCATCGATGGAGTAGGACAAATGGCATCATTCAGCATTAAAAAACGAACACTAAAAAGCGGTGAATTACGCTTTACAGTAGACATCGTCGTGAAAAAGAATTCGGCGATTATACACAGAGAATCGAAAACATTCAGGAAAAAAGAACTTGCTCGAACCTATGCAAATAAGCGGGTTCTAGAGTTAGAAAATCCGGACGCATGCGGACAAAAATCCGTACCGCTATACGTACTATTCGACAAGTTTATGGAAGAGCCTGATTTGTGGGACAAAACCGGACGAACAAAGCAGTATGTCATCAAACTACTTCGTGATTGCGACATTGCTTATGTCGAAAGTGACAAGCTAAGAACCAGTGATCTCATCCAACACTGTAAAAACCGTAAGGGTGCGGGAGCTGGCGGTGCAACTATCTACCATGATATTGCTTATCTGCGCTCTGTTATGAAGAAAGCAAAACCCGTTTTCAATATAGCTGCAAATTTTCAGATATTCGACGAGGCCGTCCCCGTTCTCACCGATATGGGTTTAATTGGAAAAAGCCAAAAACGAACCCGCCGCCCTACTTCCGAAGAATTGAAATTATTGAAAGAAGGTTTGGAGAAAAGGGAATCCTTTAGGCCGAACGGGAAAACACGAATCCCATTTACCGACATTCTTGAGTTCAGCATCCTTACCTGTATGCGCATTGGTGAAGTATGCTCGATTCGTTGGGAAGACCTCGATCAAGAAAACAAAACAGTGGTGGTAAGAGACAGAAAAGACCCGCGCAAAAAGACCGGCAACCACATGCTTGTTCCTTTGCTTGGGGAGTCGTTCGATATTGCCCTCAAACAACCGAAGAAAAGCGATCGCATCTTTCCCTACAACCCGCGAAGCGTAACCGCAGGTTTTCAGAGAGTACGTAATGAGCTAGGTATTGAAGATTTAAGGTACCATGACTTGCGAAGAGAGGGAGCGAGCCGCTTATTCGAAAAGGGCTACTCGATTGAGGAAGTCGCCCAAGTCACAGGGCATAGAAGTTTGAATGTACTTTGGCAGGTTTATACTCAGTTGTTTCCACAAACGTTGCACAAAAAGGCTCAGAAATGAGCCTTTTACCTAACTAAACCGCCGACAAATAGAAAAAAGACCATAAATTAAGATACTTAAAGGTATCAAGTGTTGCGAATCACTCTCAAACGGTTTGTTAGATTTGCTGAATCTCGGTAAAGCTTAATGTATAGAAATCTTCATTCAATGTAGCTTGCCATTGCTCAAAAACACCATACTTAACCAAGTGTTCCTGATAGTGTTCAATGTTATCGACGTTGAAGTTCAAACCGTAAATAATCGACTTCATTGCACCTGGACATAATTTAAACAAATACAAGCTACTTGGGTCTTGGCTCAACTCTACCAAGTTTCGGGCAAAAGCTTCCCTTTCAATTTTGTCAGAAATTTTGTCTAAATAGATACTAAACTCACCATCATTATTTTCATCACTGAATTCAGACCTTAGAAGATTACCCAGCACGTGTTTATTTTTCAAACGATGTACATCTTTAACTACGATTTTATCGGCCTGATCTAAACGAAGTGTAGTACGGTGTTCTTTTTCATATATCCATTCGTCGCTTTTTTGCTGGAAAATCTCATAGAGGATTCTGTCTTCGCCCTCTGCTGAAATATTAGAGTAGTCGAAATCAAATTGATCCACGCGGTATCGTGGTTGTTTACGATATAGAACCGGTGAACATTCACCTTTGAACATCGAATAACTTGAGTCAAGGAAACATGTTGTGTCTAGTTGAGGTTCATGCAAATGAGCAAACATGTTGCCGTCAAGTGCAGAGGACGCCCAAATACCAATCACAGCGCCTTTATGATTGTTTGCATAATGCGACCACATGAGCAAGTTATCTTTTGCTTCTGTTAGGCTAATAACACCAATTTCATTCATTTTAGTGTCAACATATGAAATCAACTCTTCCGGCGATTCAAACACTTCAAAATAATGGCACAAATCTTTAAGACTATTTCTACAATACGTCCCTTCAAATGGATCATTCAAGGCAGCTAATTGAGTAGCCCTTATGTAACCCTCTTTAATAAGATACTCTGGGTTTGACATGTATTTGTATAATAACTTCATAGTCTCAACTTACTGACTTCCATAGAAACTAGCACCGCATTTAGGTGTAACGTACACTTACCATACTGTGAACGAAGAGAAACAGGCAAGCGTAGGAATTACTCTTGAATGGTTTGTTATATTTTTTTATCCGAAGACTTAAAAAACAGTGTTTCATACAACCCGCTAGGCCTTGAGATGACCACTGAACCAGCGAGGCTTTCCATCTTGATGACCGATGTTTGGTTATCATCATAGCTATATACCGCACACAAAGATGTAATACTCGAACATGTCAGTATGCTCAGTTCAGCATCACCCAGTTGATATACAATTTCTTTTCTATTTTTTATATCTTCCAGTTTATCAATTGCAAGCCATGACCCTAAGCAACCATAAACTACAACCAACAAGAACAAAAACACTAGATTGTTCATGACAAATTCCAGTGTTTCAGAAAAATCACTAACGCTTTGAGGCAACACAGACACAGAAATAGTGACTTCCCTATTCCAAGTTTTCGTAGAATCAGGCCTTAGCTTCTGGCCTATTACAACAATGAGTCTGAATAAGTGCTTAGCAAGAACTCTCAACAGCCCTAAAATCGGAATAGAAAAAACAATAGCCCACAAGCCAAATGTATAAAATGGTGTGAATCCGATCTGTAAGAGTTGAGGTGTATCTTTTGGTAAAAAAGATGGACTAAGACCAAGAGTCCTCAGCCAAGATATATAGTACGTATTTCCGAGAATATAGAGAACACCCGTTCCTGCTGCCAACCAAACGGCTACATCTCTAAGTATATTTTTGTCCATGGCTTTACCTCAAAACAACGCTGATTAGTCGTTTTTCACCCGACTAATAGGACTCACTTACGAGTAGTTAAATTTAATCTCGCAACAATACCACCCAATTATCAATCAGTTGAATATCGAAAACATCGCTTATTACTCAATCTGTGTTCCATGTCATTAATCAGTACGCATCCCTGACCTCAGACATAAAAAGCCCACTGCAATGAGTGGGCTAACATATCCAAACGTCATATGACGAAGACAATGACGTTTACGATGACGTTTTAAAACACTTTGGTTTCGAGTCGGATGAGTCGGTTGTTATGCCGCCAGAAGATAGCGACAATCACAAGCATTGAGGGTGGTAAGCCCATTGAGGTGAGATATTGCAGCAGTTCAACCATACTACTTAAACTCGTCTCGAATCATTTCCCACAGCCCCATAAGAACTGGCACCGTAGTACCTATAATACCCCCATATTGAATACCTGTTTCTGTCACACTGGCCGTTAACAATTCTGGGTGTCCAGTAGCAAGCGCAATACCCGCACCTACAAGCGCAATGCCTTTCTGCGTTGATTTCTGCTCTAAGTCGATAGATAGCTTATCTTTCAAAAACTTCTTCATAGCAATTTGTTCTCCTTGAGAAACTTAATGGCGTAGGCGCTAATAATTGCCCCTAGTACCACAACAATGATTTTCTTTACGTCTTGCTTGTTCATGCCATTTGCACCCCTTGCTGTGCTTGCTCTAGGGTGTAATGGCGACCGACTTCCATAATCGACATCGAATGAATCAGACGCGCCAGCGTGTTGTCGCTGCGTAGGTCAATCGGCGCATCAGGGCTCACGCCGACTCGCTTCGCCACAAACTCGGCGTAATGGTCTGAGTTATTTTCATGGCTTGGCGCAAACTTATGGATAAGCTCACGGATACTCTCTAGGCCGTAGCGCCCTTGGTAGGTATCACGCAGCAGTTTGGCCCCTGCTCGGAAGCCATATTCCGGTGCTTGGAAGGTTTCAAAACGGCTATCTACCGATGGCGTCACCTTGCCGAGCCAGTTGTTATTTACATTGCTCTCGATGTTGAGCGGATTATTCGCTCGAACGCCGCGAGGCTTACGAATGGTATTCACCACGTTAGTCACCTCTTGAGTGATGGTTTCAATAACATCGCTCCCACGTTGTGAGCGGATGACGTAAACCACACCACCCACAAGCAGAAGCATGAGAACGAAGAGTGGCGCACGCATCACATTGGCACCGCGTCATTCACGACTTTATCGACGATGTGCATATCAAGAATGCTGACACCAAACGGCTCAGCGTAGATTTCTTGCAGAGGTGGCTCCGTCAGGTGAATGGCCTCCTCTTTCCACATGATTTTTTGCGAGTACTCTTCAAATGGAAAACCCGCGCGGTCCCAATTCAACTGACACGCCAAACGCAAGTTATTAAAGGTAAAGTTGAGCTTTTCGACCGTTAGTGTGTTGTCTCCCATATTGGCCTGATTGCCAGATAGCGGCAGGCGCACCACCTTGGTGTAACCACCTGTCATCAACACCACATTGCCTCGGTCTCGCGTGGTTGTGATAGGAACACTGGCGACAATGGCGGATAGCTCTGGTTGCGAATCCACATCAAAGCCCACATCCCAAATCAAACCGCCCCACAAATCCAAGTTCTCAAACCCTTCTTCGGTTAAAGCAATTTGCTGACGGATGTTGACGTTAATCACCATTTCGAGCTCTTTGTCCTTATGCCCTTCTGGGTCAGCGAAAATAGGGTCTCGAATGTAGTCCGGTACCAAGTCACGGTAATGCACCACTTCTAGGCCGTTTCGCTTTCGCAGCGAGTAGCAGTCTTTGCGGTACGAGCCTTCATACATTTCTGGTGGGTATCGAACAGGCACCAAATCAAAGGTTCGAGGTTGATAGATGTTCACCTTATCTCCGGTAGAGCCTTGGCCTAACGACAACACGTACTCAGTCAAACGCTCGACCTTGTTCACCGAGCTGCCCTCACCGATGATTTGGCGAATGCGATCTAATAGTTGTTCGTTCATGAATGGCACTCCAAGATAAACACGCGATCGGTTTCTGCTCCTGTCAGTTCGATGGCGGCGGTCGATTCAATCTCAATGAGCTCACCCGCCAGTAGCGGATAGCTCCCGTTAATCAAAATCTGCTCGGCGTTATCGCTTGGGGTGCGAATGGTGATTTTTTGTCGAGTCAGATTCTCTTCAAGGCTTGCGGGAATCGTCAGCTCTTGCGCATCAATGGCGCTGCTTTTTGGCAAGATAGACGCACTCAATGTTTGGTTGGGCGCAATCTCCATTGGTGGCATTAACTCAATGACCACACGCTGACCGTCAGACGGCGGTTGGAAGTCGCCTTTACCAAATTCCACATCAATGGTTTGAGATTCGCTCGAATGCAGCAGCACTCGACCAAGCAGCTCGTTGTTTTTAATCACCGAGCCTTGCGGAATCGTCACGCGCTCACCCGTCACGGTTTCCATCACAATCGGA
>NZ_JAPPTK010000023.1:0-10385 GCF_027587055.1 Vibrio sp. MarTm2
GCTCATTACAATCGATAAACTTAGGTAATTAAATGGAAAAATTAAAAATGGACGTCGGTATTCCTGACGGTATGACTATCAACTCAAATTTTGATGGGTTAAGAATTGAGCGTAGATGGTTTTCAACTCAAACATTGGTTCTAACTGCATTTGTTATTGTTTGGGATGGATTTTTGTTTTATTGGTATAGCAACGCGTTTAGTTTGGGAGGACTAACCAAAGAGAATGCTGTGACATTGCTGTTCCCTTTATTACATGTTGTAGTGGGTATATTTTTTAGCTACTACGTTGTTGCGTGCTACTTAAATAAAACGACTATTTCTGTCAACCACAGTTTTGTAGAGTCTAGGATATCACCTGTCCCTTTTGGGTTTAAAAAACTAATACCGTCATCATCAATTGCTCAAGTCTACTGCAAAGATATAGTTAAGAACTCAAAAAATGGCCCAAGTGTGACATATGAGGTGCGAGTAATCTTGAAAGACCGCAAAAATATACGATTGGTCTCTGGATTGGAAACAAGTGAGCAAGCATTGTTCCTTGAGCATGAAATTGAATCATATCTCGGCATAAAAGATGTACAAGTGAAAGGAGAATTGAGCTAACAAGGCGTTCAAGACGGATTCACAACGCTTGGCATTTTGGGTTTGAATCGGCTTAAGTGTTTACGGCACAATGGCTTAAGTTGGGTGGTTGCGTTGTTCACCACTTAACGCGGCGTTATGCGCCAGAGGATGAAAGTAAATCTGAACAATTTCAAGGTTAGTTCTTTGGTGCTGTAATTGGCGGTAAAATCTAGTGTTTTTTAGCGGCTGAAAGTCCTCACGGTAAGCTTGTCGGTTCAAAAGATTGTGCGTTTGTTGAGTGTCAGCTTTCTTTGGTGTTGTTTGTTCACGTGCGCTTCAATCAATAGTCGCGTTGAAACTGCGCCCCGCTTAACTTACGGGGTATACGATAGTTTTTCAACAAAGTAGTCGTGTGTTTTTTCGGTGTTGGAGCGTCTTAGTGTCCAAGACACATAACAAGGCGTTCAAGACGGATTCACAACGCTTGGCGCTCTCGGTATTCTTTGAGTTAAGTGATTATGTCACAATGGTTTAAGTTTGGTGGTTGGCGTTGTTCACCACTTAACGCGGCGTTATGTTTACTTGCAATTCAATGGCTTAAAGGTCTTAGGCTATAGTTCTCTGTCCCTCTGTCCCTCTGGCCATTCGTCCCTAGTAGACTCAGCAAATCCGCATGGTCGGCCTAAATTCTTGAACCTCTCAGTCCGTAAAACATGCCAATGTTCGCGGGTTGCTTCATTGTCAGGTCGTGGCGGTTGGCTTCTTGTTTAACTGGCTCAAAGTCGCTTTTGGATTCTTAGCCAATTAGTATCTCGGCTTGGCAGTTGTCTCGGCAACTCAACATTGTCTTTCGCTTTGGTTGGAAAGATAGGGCGTTAGTTGTTCCTTGGTCTGGTTGCCTCATTGGGCAGGGAAGTGGAATTACTTGTTTCTGGTTGGTCGCCTTTGGCGGTCAAGTTGGTTTCAGCCTTGTGGTTTACTTCAGAAAACCAGTTAGAAATTGCAGTTCTTTCTCAAGTAAATCATGTATTTGTGGTAAAACATAACAAACAATTCAACAGTGATTCGCAACGCTTGGCGCTTTCACTTCAGGTTGAGTTTAGTGTTTACGGCGCAGTATTCGAGTTCAGTGTCTGCGTTGCTCACACGTTAATTGGGCGTTAGTTTGCTAAAGGCTAGCGATTAACTAGCCTAAGCTTGCTCTCACATCAGCAATGGTGATGAAGAGTTTATTTTCAGCGTCTTCAAATGCTTGAAAACCATAGCGTTCATAGAAGTGTTTCGCACCGTCTTTGGCATCAACGATAACAACTGGAAATGCAACGCTATCACTTGCAGCTAATAGCTTTCTGAGTGCGTCAATAAGCAGCCACTCACCAAAGCCTTTCCCTTTGTATCGGTCATCGACAGCAAGGCGGGCAATCAGACCACCAGAGGTGGTTGATTGGTGCTTTTTTTGTAACTTATCTGGCAATGTCTTTAAGTCAATTGGTGTCATTGTTAGTGTGTAAAAGCCGATGACATGTGAGTTGTCGCTATCATCTTCCAAAACAAATGTTCTAGTGTTGTCCTTCTTTGCTTGCTGACTCGCCATTACTTTTAAGTAATTATTGAGAGCTTCGATGCCACAGTTGAATCGGTTTCTATCGTGTTTAGCTTTATCTAGAAGTACCGTATTCATCATTGAGTTTTACTCTCGTATCGATCAGCAGCAGCTTTTAGTTTTGAGTTCTGTGTCGCAGGACGGTCTAAAGCTTCCATGAGCAACATCGCATCAGCTTGGCTCAGTTTTAAAGCCTGTTCACGTTCGATGACTTGTTTGGCTTTTTCGATAGCAGCGCTTAGAACAAACGAGTTGATGCTAGACATGCCGGCGATCGCGGCAGCCTTAGTAAGTAAGTCTTGCGTATCGACATCAACTCTAGCGGTGATGCGAGGCAAAGTAGTAGCCATAATGTAATCTCCTGTTGTGTCAAAATGTCACATGTGTATTATGGTCTTAAAGTGTGCAATAAGCAACTCCCGTGTCACTTTGGCACACAAACTAACAAACTGTTTAAGAGTGATTCGCAACGCGTGGCATTTTTACTATGCGTTGGTTTTAGTGTTTAAGGTGTTATGCGGGAGCTTCAGTATTGCGTTGCTCACACCTTAACAGGGCGTTATGTGCTTTAGAGGTAAATGATGAAAAAACGACTAATTTTAGCTTTATCTTGCTTGGTTTCTTTCACTTCTATTGCAGGTGAAAATGCCCCCATAGATTGCGATAATGCTATAAATACACTCCAAATTAACCAGTGTGCATCAATAGAACTCGAATCAGCAAAAGAAGATCTTTCCAAATATTTGGACGCTAGCTTTGAACATAATTCGTATGACCCAGAATTAGTTAAAGCAATCAAAGTTGCTCAAGCTGACTGGCAGGCATATATGTCATCTCATTGTGACTCTGTATATACGCAATGGCGTGATGGCACAATTCGAGGTGTTATGGCAATTTCATGTAAAACTAAGCTAACCAAGCAAAGAACTCATGAGGTTTGGGAGAACTTTTTAACCTACATGGACAGCACCCCTCCAGAGTTACCTGAACCAAAACAGTAGGTTAATCTACCACGCACATAACAAAGCATTTAAGAGTGATTCGCAACGCTTGGCAGTTTCGCTTCGCTCAAGTATAGCCAAGCGCCGCTCACACCTTAATGCGGCGTTATGAGCCTGATTGGAATATGGAGGATTTAATTGGATATTTTAGCTTTTTTTCAACTCATATTAGTGTTTGGCTGCCTAGGTATGATTATATCCAGTTTTATTTCAATGAATGATTTGTTTTACAAAATGGCTTCTGCACTAAATGGGTATGGTGTCGCAGGTCTAGCAATAGCTCCTATCTTAATTTTTATCCCTTGTAAGTCGTCTGATGTAGCGGAACTCTATCGAAGGCAAATACTTCAGTATGGGAAAAGGCTTTTATTCTGGGTCTTTGTATTGGCTTTATTCCTATATACTCGTCACGAGTATGGTCTGTTTCTTCAATCTAGGTAGGTCTCAGGCACATAACAAGGCGTTTAAGGTGGATTCACAACGCTTGGCGATCTCAGTATAAGTTTAATTTAGTGTTTAAGGCACAATGGTTTAGGTTTAGTGGTTGGCGTTGCTCACCACTTAACGCGGCGTTATGCGACTCAAAAATTAGGATTTGAGGTTTGAAAATTAGATCTAAAGAAGAGCTTCAGGAATACGTAAATAAAGGCAATAAAATTAAGTATGTATTCTTTTGGGGCCATCAAGAAAAAGGCGGTACTGTATCCAAATCTTGTTTTAGTCAGTGGTATGAATCCACTTTTAGTGAGAACGGTATTGAGTACATGACTGCTGAACACTATATGATGGCAGAGAAAGCGAAACTGTTTGGTGATAATGAGACCTATCAAAAGATAATCAAAGCCACTAACCCAGGAGAAGCGAAGTCTCTGGGGCGTGAAGTTCGAGGCTTTGATGAATCAAAGTGGGTTGAGAATCGGTTTCAAATTGTTGTATCTGGTAATGTATTGAAGTTTTCCCAAAATAAGGAGTTGAGTGAATTCCTCCTTAAGACAAGCAATAGAATTCTGGTGGAGGCTAGCCCAGTAGATAAAATATGGGGTATCGGGTTAGCAGTGGATAACCAGAAAGCTGAAAACCCCAACTTATGGAAAGGACACAACCTTTTGGGATTTGCACTAATGGAGGTTAGAGATATCCTCCGAGAGTCAATCGCATAACAAAGCGTTTAAGGCGGATTCTCAACGCTTGGCGGTTTTCGTTTGAATCAGTTTTAGTGTTTACGGCACAATGCTTTAGGTGCGGCGGCATGCGTTGCTCACCACTTAACGCGGCGTTATGCGCCAGAGGATGAAAGTAAATCTGAACAATTTCAAGGTTAGTTCTTTGGTGCTGTAATTGGCGGTAAAATCTAGTGTTTTTTAGCGGCTGAAAGTCCTCACGGTAAGCTTGTCGGTTCAAAAGATGGTGCGTTTGTTGAGTGTCAGCTTTCTTTGGTGTTGTTTGTTCACGTGCGCTTCAATCAATAGTCGCATTGAAACTGCGCCCCGCTTAACTTACGGGGTATACGATAGTTTTTCAACAAAGTAGTCGTGTTTTTTTTCGGTGTTGGAGCGTCTTAGTGTCCAAATGAGTAAGCGCATAACAAGGCGTTTAAGGCAGATTCGCAACGCATAGCATTTTTGGTTTGCTTTGAATTTAGTGGTTACGGCACAATGGTTTAGGTTCAGTAGAGGCGTCGCTCACTACTTAACGCGGCGTTATGTTTACTTGTATTTCAATGGCTTAAAAATTCTTCGACCTGTGTTCTTTGTCCCTTTGGCCATTCGTCCGAGTTGCCTCAGCAAATCAGCATTGTCTATCTAAGTTCTTGAGTTTCTTAGGCTGTAACACATGCAAATATTCGTGGGTTGCTTCATTTTCAGGTCGAGCTGGCTAGGTTTTAGTTCTCTGGCTTAAAGTTGCTGTGAGGTTTTTGGTCAATCAGCATATTTGCTTGGCAGTTGCCTCGGCAATTTTCCATTGTCTTGCGCTGTGATTGGAAAGAAAGGGCGCTTGTTGTTACTTCGGCGGGTTGCCTCATTGGGCAGGGAAGTGGCATTACTTGTTGCTGGTTTATCGCCTTTGGCGGTCAAGTTGGTTCTTGCGTTGTGGTCTAGCTCAGAAAAAACGTTAGAGATCACAGTTCTTTCTCAATTAAATCATGTGGTTGTGGTAAACATAACAAACAATTTAAGAGGGATTCCCAACGCTTGGCATTTTTGCTTCTACTTCATTTTTAGTGGTTACGGAACAATGTTTTAGGTTGGGTGGTAGCGTTGCTCACCCCTTAATTGGGCGTTATACGCAAAGGCGGAAAATGGATAAATTCGAAATTCGTGCTGATGAAAATGGTATAGGTAGTGTCTTAATCTTGAAAGGCTCTTGGTCAGACTATGTCTTGGAATGTATGCTTTCTAATGAAATTAGAGCGCTTCGTTTGACTGACTCCTTCGGCTTCAAAGACCGAGACATTTCATTCATATCACAGCTTACCTTTCTGAAAAGTTTGGAGATATACGTTTGGGATGCAACTGGGTTGAAGAGTATTGAGGCTTTGACAGAGTTAGAAGTTTTAGGACTTCAGTGCAAAAGCCAACAAAAAATAGATTTTTCGCGTTTTTCCGATTTGAAGGTTTTTAATGCTACTTGGTCCAAAGGTCTAAGTTCAGTGCTTACGCTCAATACTCTCAAGAAATTAAACATCCAAAATTACCCAAATCAGAATCTAGAGTCGCTAAGTGGAATGGAAAACTTAGAACAGTTGTATCTTACTTCTAGAAAGTTAAAAAACCTTGATGGAATACAGCACCTATCTAAGTTGAAGTTACTGGATCTCTATAACTGCCCACTTCTAGCTTCTCTGAATGGCACAGAAAAATGTCCCAAATTAAAGAGTATCGAGATTGAAGCGTGTAATCGGGTTTGCGTATAACAAGGCGTTTAAGGCGGATTCACAACGTGTGGCGATTTCAGTTTAAGTTAAGTTTAGTGTTTAAGGTGCAATGGTTTAGGTTTGGTGGTTAGCGTTGTTCACCACTTAACGCGGCGTTATGACACGACGGTTCTCACAGGTTGTATGTACTGTGATGATACTCAAGTTTGATTGTAATCTAATAAGATGGCAGAAAAGCGGCAAAAAGGGCGAATATTGGTTATTTCCATGCTAACCTTGAGGCGCTTGCGCGATTCTTAATACGGCGCGAGATTAAAGAGATCGCGCAAGCGCCTCAAGGTAGTGCGATAACAAATACTTCGGCTTCGATTTTTTGTCTTTTTACTCCTACCTTATTGTATTAAAAGGATATTTCACTTAAATTTGAATGAAATTGGTCGTGACATAACAATGCATTCAAGAGTGATTCGAGCCTGCGTGTGTCCACAGTTTACTTTTGCTAGGTAGGTTAAACGTGGTCTGCAGATAGTTCAGTACTCACGGCTCTCACACCTTAATGCGCGCGTTAGGCTCTTAGGAGAAATAAATGGAAAATTCTGATTGTCCTCATTGCAGTGGAAGTGGTACTTGCACTTTGGATGACGGTAATTCTTGCGGCTCTTGCATGAAAACCGCAAAGATCAAAACAGATCATAAGATAGTACGATGTGGGGTTTGTAGTGGTACTGGTTCTTTAACTCGGCCTGAAATCCAGATGAACGAAAGGGCAAAATTATTTAGCCCACTTGTTGTTCTGAGTCTTGTGCTTCTTGTCTTTTACTTAGGTTCGTTTCAATTACTTTCGAATGATGAATATGCAGCCCAAGTTTACACAGCAATAGTCTCTTTAACATCAGTAATAGTGTCGTTCTACTTCGGCACTAAAAAGTAGGGCAAGCTTAGTATCAAGTTTGAAGTGCGGCATTTTTACTATGCGTTGCTTTTAGTGTTTAAGGTGGTATGCGGAGGCATCGGTATTGCGTTGCTCACACCTTAACAGGGCGTTATGTTTATAGAGGAAAAAATGAAGATTAGTAAGTTTTTAATAGCTAGTTTGGTTCTGTTTTTAAGCGCTTGCAACAGTACCGGTAGTAGTTTGGGTAACAGTTCAACAGTGCTAGAAAATGCTAAAGCTTATACATATGAAAGTGTAAAAGTACCGAGCCTAAAAGAGGCAACCCCCTCTGATTACGTCTATTATGCGGCTAAGCAAGCCGATAAAATGAAGTTTAAAAAGTTCGCCTTGATTCAGGAGTATTCTAAAGACCAAAATGGTAACTTTAGGGCAAGCAAAATCACGGCTTTTATGTTCAATGGCGACGAAGACTTTAGTGAAATCAAGCGCTACGAGAAGGTATATAGGAAATTGCAAATACTTGGCGTATTTGAAACAGAAGAATACAAAGATAAGCGCTTTATCCCAGTAGGGTATATCCCTGGAGCAGCATAAACATAACAAGGCGTTCAAGACGGATTCACAACGCTTGCCGATCTCAGTTCAAGTTGAATTTAGTGTTTAAGGCACAATGGTTTAGGTAAGGTGGTTAGCGTTGTTCACCACTTAACGCGGCGTTATAGCTCAGGTCAGATTTACTGCTCCAAAAATTATAGCTACGTTAATCACGTATAGTTTTGCTATCTATACGTTAATTGCGTATACTTTGCGTATGAAAAGTGTATTTGTCGAATCAACCATATTTGAAAAGTACCGTAATGAATATCTCAGCGATGATGAGTTTAGGCTTTTTCAAGCTGAGTTAATGTCTAACCCGAAGCAGGGTGACGTGATTCAAGGTACAGGTGGTTTGCGAAAGATTCGAGTTGCAAGTAAAGGTAAGGGCAAGCGTGGTGGCTCTCGCGTTATCTATTACTTCCTCGATGAAAAGCGTCGTTTCTACTTGCTGACGATTTACGGCAAGAATGAAATGTCCGACTTAACCGCAGACCAAAAGAAACAACTAAAGGCTTTTATGGAGGCGTGGCGTAATGAGCAATCGTGATTTATTTGCAGAGTTAAGTTCAGCACTTGTTGAGGCTAAAGAGCATTCAGAGGGCAAGCTTACCCTTAAAACTCATCAAGTTAACGACATCAGTGAGTTAAATATCTCACCTGATGAAATTGTGAGTATTCGAGAGCAGTTTAATATGTCTCGTGGTGTGTTTGCTCGTTTGTTGCATACATCATCTCGTACGTTAGAAAACTGGGAACAAGGGCGTAGCGCACCAAATGGACAAGCAGTAACCCTTCTAAAGTTGGTTCAACGTCACCCAGAAACCCTGTCGCACATCGCTGAGCTATAACAAACTGTTTAAGAGTGATTCGCAATGCGTGGCATTTTCACTATGCGTTGCATTCAGTGTTTCAGGTGGTATGCGGGAGCTTCGGTATTACGTTGCTCACACCTTAACAGGGCGTTATGTTTACTTGTATTTCAAAGGCTTAAAGGTCTTAGGCTCTAGTTCTTTGTCCCTCTGGCAATTCGTCCCGAGTAGACTCAGCAAATCCGCATTGTCGGTCTAAGTTCTTGAATCTCTCAGCCCGTAAAACATGCGAATGTTCGCGGGTCGCTTCATTGTCAGGTCGCTTCATTGTCAGGTCGTGGCGGTTGGCTTCTTGTTTAACTGGCTCAAAGTCGCTTTGAGGTTCTTAGCCAATTAGTATTTCAGCTTGGCAGTTGCCTCGGCAATTCAAAATTGTTTTGCGCTTTGGTTGGAAAGAAAGGGCGCTTGTTGTTACTTGGTCGGGTTGCCTCATTGGGCAGGGAAGTGGAATTGCTCGTTTC
Organism: Vibrio sp. MarTm2; assembly: GCF_027587055.1. Classification (NCBI taxonomy): domain Bacteria; kingdom Pseudomonadati; phylum Pseudomonadota; class Gammaproteobacteria; order Vibrionales; family Vibrionaceae; genus Vibrio; species Vibrio sp. MarTm2. Next base: position 8,868 of record NZ_JAPPTK010000023.1, read on the forward strand.
TGGTTGGTCGCCTGTGGCGGTCAAGTTGGTTCTAGCCTTGTGGTTTGCTTCAGAAAACCAATCAGAAATAGTAGTTCTTTCTCAAGTAAATCATATATTTGTGGTAAAACATAACAAACAATTCAACAGTGATTCGCAACGCTTGGCGCTCTCACTTCGGGTTGAATTTAGTGTTTACGGCGCAGTGTTCAAGTTCAGTGTCTGCGCTGCTCACACGTTAATTGGGCGTTATATTCTTTCTCGCTCCGTAAAGTTTCCGTACAAATTGAATGTGCTTTAAGTTTGCACTATAATCTCTAGGATTACGGAATGTATCCGTACATAGGAGGGGTTATGGCAACGGCACGTTTAGATATCCGCCTTGATGAAGAGATCAAGGCAAAAGCCGAAAAAGCATCGGCTTTACTTGGTTTAAAAAGTCTTACCGAATATGTTGTGAGACTTATGGACGAAGATGCGACTCATGTTATTGAAGAGCATGAAAGTATTATGGTCAAAGACAGTGTCTTTGACGAGTTTATGGCTGCGTGTAATAAAGCGAAAGCTCCGAATCAAGCTTTGCTTGATGCTGCCAAATTTACAGATGAGAGTGGCATTAAGTGAGTTGGGGTAAAGAGTTCGTAGAACTTAGTAAATCAAAGCATGACCGCAACTCATTTGATTGTGGTGAGCAAGAGTTAAACACATTTATCAAAACTCAAGCTGCAAAGCACATGCAAGCAGGCATCAGCCGAACAATGGTTTTACCTAGTGCTCAACCAATGCTAAATCAAAAACTCGCTATTTGTGCATTTTATAGTGTTGCACCGAGCTCAATCAGCCGAGAAACATTACCGGCACCACTAGCAAAGAAACTTCCTAGATATCCAATTCCTGTTTTTCTCTTGGCTCAATTAGCAGTGCACAAAGAGTTTCATGGCTCTGGGCTCGGAAAGGTTAGTCTTATTCGCGCCCTGAAATACTTGTGGGAAGTTAACAATCACATGCGGGCATACGCAATTGTTGTGGACTGTCTTACAGACTCCGCTCAAGCGTTCTATACGAAGTTTGGCTTTGAAGTATTGTGTGAACATAATGGGCGTATTCGTATGTTCTTACCAATGAAGACGGTAGAACAACTTTTTAATCAATAGGCTACGAATATAACAAAGCATTTAAGAGTGATTCCTTACGCTTGGCATTTTCGCTTCGCTCAAGTATAGCCAAGCGTGCGTCACACCTTAATGCGGCGTTATGCGCCAAAGGGTGAAAGTAAATCTGGATGATTCCAAGGCTAGTTCTTTGGTGCTGTAACTGGCGATAAAGTCGAGAGTTTTCTAGCGGTTGAAAATCCTCACGGTGAGCTTGTCGGCTCAAAAGGTTTTCCGTTGGTTGAGCGTCAGCTTTCTCTGGTGTTGTTCGTTCACGTGCGCTTCAATCAAAAGTCGTGGTGAAACTGCGCCCCGCTTGAATCTGTTGATTTACGATAGATCTCCAATAAAGTTGCCGTGTATTGTTTGGTTGTTGAAGCGTTTTGGT
>NZ_JAPPTK010000024.1:0-8913 GCF_027587055.1 Vibrio sp. MarTm2
CCTAGGAGATGAAATCATGAATATGAAGGAGTTTTCAAGTTTGGTTGGCTTGTCGTCACACACTCTTCGATACTATGAAAAAATAGGTTTACTCAAGAATATACAACGAAATAGAAGTGGGCACCGAGTATATACTTCGAAAGATTTGGGGTGGATTGAATTTGTGAAGCGCCTAAAAGAAACGGCTATGCCTCTCGAAGAAATTCTGGAGTATGCGCGGCTAAGGGAGTCAGGGGTAGATACTGTATTACAGCGTAAGGTGCTGCTAGAGCAACACAGAGAAAATTTGATAGCTCATATCGAGCAACAACAGTCACACCTTATTGCTTTAGAAGAAAAAATTAAACTTTATAATAATGGAAAAGTTCGTTGACTTAGAGTGAACTCTAACTTGTATGGTGTGCTTGTACTTACTAAATAGGAGCATACCAATGGACAAATCACGTTTTGATACCGGTCTCGAACTATTAACAAGCATTGATGGCGAAGCCGGAAAAAATGTTATCGAAAGTTTGCAAGATATCTGCCCTGATTTAGCCAGATATACAATAGAGTTTCCTTTCGGTGATATATATGCACGCACAGGGTTGGATGTAAAATCGCGAGAAATCGCAACGGTTGCCGCATTAACAGTACTAGGGAATTGTGCGCCTCAGCTTAAAGTTCATTTAAATGCAGCTCTTAACGTTGGTTGTAGTGAAGATGAGCTCAAAGAGGTTATATTACAAATGTCAGTTTATGCAGGTTTTCCGGCCGCTTTAAATGGTATGTTTGCTTTTAAGGAAGTGATCACCGAGCGTAAGGCATAACAAAGCATTTAAGAGTGATTCGCAACGCTTGGCAGTTTCGCTTCGCTCAAGTATAGCCAAGCGCCGCTCACACCTTAATGCGGCGTTAGTGCTTATCTATAGACGATGAACGGAGTTTGTTATGGCAAGACCGAAGACTAAGGAAGAGTTAATTCATCAAGCTGATGAGAGTTTTACAAAGCTATTTCGGTATATCGATTCAATGCCTGAAAGTGTGTTAAATACTGAGTTTGATTTTTCCAGTGATAAGGGTAAAAAGGAATTACATTGGGCCCGCGACCAAAACCTTCGAGATGTATTGATACATCTGTACGAATGGCATCAGTTGTTACTGAAATGGGTTAATTCAAACATGGCGGGACAGAAGGCCAGTTTTCTTCCTGAACCATACAATTGGAAAACATACGGCCAAATGAACATTGAATTTTGGCAAAAGCACCAAGAAACAGAGTTGTCGGCAGCAAAGCGATTGGTACAGGAAAGTCATAAAGCGTCGCTCGAGTTAGCTAATAGTTTTACTAATGAGGCACTTTTCACCAAACAGTATTTCGATTGGACCGGTACAACAACGTTAGGAAGTTACTGTGTATCTGCGATGCCAAGTCACTATGATTGGGCGTTAAAAAAGCTCCGGGCTCACGCAAAAATGCATTCGTAAAAAGTACGCACTAACAAAGCATTTAAGAGTGATTCGCAACGCTTGGCGTTTTCGCTTCGCTCAAGTATAGCCAAGCGCCGCTCACACCTTAATGCGGCGTTAGGCGACGGGCAGGAAAGTTCTTTGTTCTAATCTTCTTAATTCTCTTTAAGTATTCGTTTTTCTAAATCGGCAATTCAACATTGTCGGCTCAAATTCTTGAATCTCTCCAGCCGTAAAACATGCCAATATTCGTTGGTTGCCTCATTGGTTTTCACAGTCGCTTGGTTGTGAGTTTAACTGGCTCAAAGTGTGGAAAGGGCAAGTTAATCGTAGCTTTCGTTTTTGCTATTAGCCCGTAGCTGTTAGTTTCGCAGGTTCAAAAACTACTTAGTCGCTGCAAATTCGCATTTCGTGGTCGTTGGAACTTTGGCTGAAACATAGTGAGTTTTGTGGTTCTTGAGTCACAAAAAGTCAGTGGGTGTTTGGTTGCTTATTTGGTTTCGGGTAATCTACTTTCAAAACAACTTAAACAGTGGTGGAAAACTTCGCCTAACAAGGCGTTTAAGGCGGATTCACAACGCTTGGCGATTTCAGTTCAAGTCAGCTTAAGTGTTTAAGGTACAAGGGTTTTGGGTTTGGTGGTAGGCGTTGTTCACCTCTTAACGCGGCGTTATGTTTACTTGTATTTCAAAGGCTTAAAGGTCTTGGGCTCTAGTTCTTTGTCCCTCTGGCAATTCGTCCCTAGTAGACTCAGCAAATCCGCATTGTCGGTCTAAATTCTTGAATCTCTCAGCCCGTAAAACATGCCAATGTCCGCGGGTTGCTTCATTGTCAGGTCGTGGCGGTTGGCTTCTAGTTTAACTGGTTCAAAGTCGCTTCTAGGTTCTTAGTCAATTAGCATTTCGGCTTGGCAGTTGCCTCGGCAATTCAGCATTGTTTTGCGCTTTGGTTGGAAAGATAGTGAGCTCGTTGTTTCTTGGTCGGGTTGCCTCATTGGGTAGGGAAGTGGAATTATTCGTTTTTGGTTGGTCGTCTTTGGTGGCCAAGTCGGTTCTTACCTTGTGGTTTAGTTCAGAAAATTAGTCGGAATTCGCAGTTCTTTCTCAATTAAGTCAGTAACTTGTGGTAAAACATAACAAACAATTCAACAGTGATTCGCAACGCTTGGCGCTCTCACTTCGGGTTGAGTTTCGTGTTTACGGCGCAGTGGTTTAGTTCAGTGGCTGCGCTGCTCATACGTTAATTGGGCGTTATGTGAATACGAGTTCGTCATGAGTTCTGGAGGAAGAATGGGTAATAAGAAATTTGATATTATTGGTGCACCATTTAATCAACTTGGTTATTTAAAGACAGAAAAAAATACAGTTGAAGGGCTTCGCAGCACCGATGAATTTACTTGGTTAGCTTTAAGTAATTGGATAGATGTCCGTAACACTCGTTGGGGAATGGACATCAAAGATGTTGGCGATATAACTACAAATAAAAGTGTCAATGATGCTATTTTAAATGACCAAAATGAAAAGGCTTTAGGCATTTATTGTGACGAACTAAAGTCCAAATTATTGAATAGTTTCGAAGCTGGTAGAACTCCTATAACAATTGGAGGTGATCACTCTATCGCGGTCGGTACTGTGCAAGCAGCTTTAGAACATTATCAAAAAAATAAAAATGAAAGAGTAGCAGTTGTATGGGTTGACGCTCATGCGGATTGCAATAGCTCTCTTGATAGCAACCTTCATGGTAAGCCTCTAGCAATGTTAATGAACGAATATCGCCATAATGGTTGGTCAGTACCCACAGAGTCACAGTTGAGTTCTGACCAGGTCTTTTATATTGGTGTCCGAGACTTAATGCTTAATGAGTTTGAGTTTATTTCGAACTCCAGCGTTACAAACTACGATATGACCTACTTGGACACACATGGTATTCAAAGTGTATTAGCTGACTTAATGTCCAAAATTGATAGTCAATTTGATCGTGTATATTTGTCCTTTGACTACGATGCACTTGATGGCAGCATATTTCGGGCCTGTGCCACGCCTAATATCGGTGGTCTATCCGCACGCGAAGCATTGCACCTTGTCCATACAATAGCATCTAGTCCTAAGTTTATCGGAGCTGACTTTGTTGAATATATGCCTGAACTGGACGAAAAAAGTATTTCAAAAGAGTTGATGGTGAAACTAATTGATGCAGTTTGGGGCTTTCGCGCTTAAATTCACATAACAAACAATTTAAGAGTGACTCCTAACGCTTGGCAATTTCACTTCGGTTTGAATTTTGTGTTTACGGTGCAATGGTTTAGTTTGGGTGTCATAGCGTTGTCGCACCTTAATTGGGCGTTATGTTTTCGGAGGGAATATGAGTAGTTATAAGAAGCTATTCGAGTGTGTGAGACCTGACTTTATTTGTAATCTCACAGCGACTCGGATCGAAGAACAAGGAGTTCTGAAGCTTACTCTTCGAAGTGAACACGAAAATGTTGAACTCTATGGGTTTGAAGATTTGGCTGATTCAGTTAGTGATTTATTATCGTCTGAGCGTATAACAATCTCAGAAGAACTAGGTACTTATAAAGAGTTTGGCACAATACGAATTGAGTGTTGGGTAAATGAAAGTTACTCAGAGTATTGGTGTGATCGCGCGCATGTAGAACAAACATAACAAATTGCTTAAGAGTGATTCGCAACGCGTGGCACTTTTACCATGCGTCGGTTTTTGTGTTTAAGGTGGTCTGCAGAGGCTCGGGCATTGCGTTGCTCACACCTTAGCAAGGCGTTAACTGCACAGGAGGAAGTCGTGCAAGAAGAATATATGGAGTACTACGCAAATTTTGACGAGGAGAAGCGTCTTCTTTCACAAAATATTACGCGTATTGAGTTTGATACAACATTGAGTGTGTTGGAGCCTTATATCGAGCAAGCAAGTCATTTAACTGAGCTTGGTGCTGCGACTGGACGTTATTCTCTTCATTACGCACAACAAGGCGTTAATGTAACAGCGGTTGAGTTAGTCCCTGAACTAGTCGAACAACTCAATAGTAATGCAAAACGGCAGTCTTTGAGCTTATCTGTCCACGAAGCAAACGCAACAGACGTCAGCTTTATAGAGAATGATAGTCAAGATATCGTATTAATATTGGGACCGCTTTATCACATACAATCAAAATCAGACCGAGAGGCGGTGCTGAAAGAAGCTCATCGAGTTTTAAAACCAAAAGGGATTGTCGCGATAGCTTATATCAGCCGTTTCTTTGTTGCAGGTTTGTTAGCAAAAATGTCTAGCGATTTAGTTTCTCCAACTGTTTTAAGTGATTTAAATGAAAGTGGCTTAGTTACGTCACCTGACGTAGACCCATTTTTTAGAACTGGTTACTTTGCTAAACCGTCTGAAATTGAATCTCTAGCAGTTCACACGGGTTTTAGTGTCGAAAATCATGTTGCAACAGATGGTTATGTTCGTTTTATTGGTCAAGAGGTGAACCAACTTAGCGAGCTGCAGTATCAAGCTTGGTTGAAGTATCACCTTACTACATGTGCAGAGCCATCTTTGCTTGGTAGTAGTAACCATGGTTTAGTTATTGCGAAAAAGTGCACTTAGTATCAAGTTTGAAGTGCGACACTTTCTACAGATGCGCATGAATATACTCCGTTGGTGTTCTATACCCAAGTCTTTTACGTGGGCGCGTATTTAATTTGTGTGCAATTTCATTGCAGAGCTTCTGTGTTACGTGTGACATAGAAGTTCGTTTTGGTAAGTATTGTCGTATCAAGCCATTAGTGTTCTCATTAGTGCCTCGTTCCCATGAGTGGTATGGATTTGCAAAGTAAAACAGACAGTTATGATGTTTTTCTAATTGTGCATAACCATGAAACTCAGTGCCGTTATCCGCAGTTATCGTCTTAAAAGGTAAGTCAGAGCGGGTCATGATTTTGCTCATTCTTACGTTGAGCGACTCGCTTGTTCTATCGTCCATTTGCCCAATAAAAGTGTAACCAGTCATTCTGTCGACTAAAGTCACGATACAGTGTTTGGCTCCGCGGCCAACGACGGTATCAATTTCCCAATGACCAGGCTCTTTTCGATGCTCAGCTTTTGCTGGTCTTTCGGTAATATGACGCTTATTTGCCAGCCGTCCTCGACTGTCTTTTGAGTTGTATCTCTTACGCCTTTTCTTAGTGGATTGGCGTAGGTGTTTCCATAGGGTTCCACCGAGAGTTTTGTCGTTCCAAACATGCTGATAAATGAGCTCATGACTCATTGTCGGATAGCCTCTCATCCTTAAGTATCCGACGATTTGGTCAGGACTCCAATCCAGTCTCAGCAAGGCCTCAGGCAACCTAAAGTCGATTTCGCTGTAGCGCTTATTTCTGCGTGACCGGCGCAGCCGGTTACGAGCCATTTGTTGGGCTCTCCATGCCTGATAGGAGTACCTTTTAAAGTGTTTGTTGTATCGGGAGTTGCGTTCAATTTCTCGATAGATAGTGGCTTTGTGACGCCCCAGTTGTTTAGCTATTTTAGCGGTACTAATTCCTTGCTTTCTGAGCGCAGAAATCATATACCTTTCGTTCTCAGTGAGGTGTGTGTATTTCATGTTTTTTACTTCTTGGCGGGAGCAAAGTTCATGATTATCGCATCTCACTGTTTTTATGTTCAGAGGTGTCGCACTTCGTACTTGAATCCAAGCCTCATAACAAGGCGTTTAAGGCAGATTCCCAACGCTTGGCGTTCTGTATTCTAAGTTGGGTTTAGTGTCTACGGTGTATAGGTTTATGTTAGGTAGTTTAGCGTTGCTCACTACTTAACGCGGCGTTATAAATACCATCTACTTTTGAGTCTGGTGGTCCTTGGAAGAATACATATTCGAATGTGAGGGAGAGTACATTGAAGTTTTGGTTTGTAGGCGAAGCTATATGTTTGGTCTTTTATATCTACGTTTTTTCAGAGATTAACTATGATGTAACCCATAATTTTCTTTACTCTACTGTAGTAATGCTTGTATCTGCAGTCATTGTCTATTTAATGTTTGTTGTGAAATTTATTAGGGTACAGTCTCGAAATCAGACTCCTGTTGAAAGCAGTACATTCAAACAATATGGGCCTAAGAAAAACCTTTGGTATGAAAAATACTCGAAGTCAACAGTTGCTTTCTTATTATGGGTAGCAACAACTTTCTTACTTTCGACGATTGATCAAAGTATTGAGCTAGGTAAAAGAGTGACTACTGGTCTGAGCATACTTGAGTCAAAGTCAACGACTATTGGAAGATCTCGGGCAGCGTTAGTAGTGGTTTCTGATGACGGGAAAAGCATAACTTGTCGGGGATATTACAACCACATTATTGAGAAAAATCTGCCCGCTACAGTTAGCCTTATATATTCTAATACACTAATTGGCTTCGAGAAAATCAACTGCCAACTACATTTAGGCAAAGAGTAATTCTCTGTGTAGTGAGAATTTAAGCGGGATGCGTATTTATAACAAAGCGTTTAAGACGGATTCCCAACGCTCGGCATTTTCAGTTTGATTCAGCTTTAGTGTCTACGGCACAATGGTTTAGGTACGGTGGCGTGCGTTGCTCACCACTTAACGCGGCGTTATGTGCTCGGGGGATTAATGAGTAAGTTTAGATTGATTTTTTTATCATTGTTACCAGTTATTATCGTGGGAAAAGAATACTATCCTCGCTATCAGGAGGAGGAGCAGATGGAAGAACTTAAGGACCAATTCCAAGAACTGCTGTTCGATGAAGATGAGAAAGTCAGAGTTACTTCTATAAAAGTCGAAGAGAACGTCATTGCTTTGCGGGCTCATATTTCAAACGTAGAACTAAGTGCTAAGAATAAGGCTATGATTGCACAAAACTCTCAGAAAATATTACCAACCAAAATATGTAATAGCGTGAAATTAAGCACATGGTTATCGCAAGGTAAATGGGTTTCTGTAGATGTAGTAGCAAATGGTAGCAATCCCGTAACTAACGTCAGGATCACCAACGATAGTTGCACATAACAAAGCGTTTAAGGCAGATTCCCAACGCTTGGCGTTTAGTATTCAAAGTTGGGTTAAGTGTTTACGGTGTAAAGGTTTAGGTTAGTGGTAGGCGTTGCTCACTACTTAACGCGGCGTTATGTTTACTTGTATTTCAGTGGCTTAAAGCTTCTTCGCTCTCTTTTCTTGATCCCTTTGGCAGTTCGTTCGAGTTGACTCAGCAAATCCGCATTGTCAGCCCAAATTCGTGAGTTTCTCAACCCGTAAAACATGTCAATGTTCGCGGGTTGCTTCATTTGCAGGTCGTGGCGGTTGGTTTCATGTTTAACTGGCTTAAAGTCGCTTTGAGTGCATTTGCCAAGTAGCATCTCAGTTTGGCAGTTGCCTCGGCAATTTGCCATTGTTCAGCGCTTTGGTTGGAAAGAGAGGGCGTTTGTTGAACGTTTATCGGGTTGCCTCATTGGAAAGGGAAGTGGGTTTACTCGCGTGGTGTTTCGTGCATTTGGTGGTCAAGTGAGAACGAGCTTGTGATTTACTTCTTGAAATGCGCTCAACAAAGCAGTTCTTTGCCAATTAAATCAGTCGTTTGTGGTAAAACATAACAAACAATTTAAGAGGGATTCCCAACGCTTAGCACTTTTGTTTCTACTTCAACTTTAGTGGTTACGGTACAATGCTTTAGGTTGGGTGGTAGCGTTGCTCACCCCTTAATTGGGCGTTAGTTTTATGGAGGAAATATTGTGGAAACCTGGAAGTTATTGTTCTTTATACCTGCGTGTTTTGCGCTCAATATGACTCCGGGTCCAAACAATCTATTGTCCATGAACAATGCTCGTTGTTACGGTTTCAAGTCCGCTTTTATTGCTGGGCTTGGTCGTATTGCTGCATTCGCTGTAATGATTGCCTTGGCTGCTTCTGGCTTGGCAGTCGTGCTCTATGCTTCTGAGACTCTATTTCTAACGATTAAAATTGTGGGCGCGGCTTACTTGTTGTGGATTGCCTTTAATCTTTGGCGTTCGTAAGCAAGTCCTGTTTCTGAACTAGAAAACACTCGTAACCGATTAGGTTTAGCTAAACAAGAATTTTTGCTAGCCGCTGGTAATCCAAAGGCTATCTTAATCTTTACCGCCTTTCTACCACAGTTCGTCGATGTTTCAGCGAATGTAAATGAACAGTTCTTCGCTCTAGGGGTTACGTTCCTAGTTTTAGAAATGGGTGCAATATCGATTTATGCAATATTTGGAATGTACTTAAGGCAGTGGTTTACGAAGCCGAAAATGGCAAAGCGCTTCAATAGAGGTTGTGCTACTTTTTTGGCTATGTCTGGAGCAAGCTTGTTACTGAGTCGCCAGCAATAAAACTAACAAACTGTTCAAGAGGGATTCGCAACGCGTGGCATTTTTACTATGCGTTGGTTTTAGTGTTTAAGGTGGTTTGCGGTGGCTTCGGTATTGCGTTGCTCACCCCTTAACA
>NZ_JAPPTK010000025.1:0-7460 GCF_027587055.1 Vibrio sp. MarTm2
ATTTATAACAAACAATTTAAGAGGGATTCAGCACGCTTGGCATTTTGGGCTTGGGTTAAGTTCAATGTTTACGGTGTTCAAATTGAGTTTGTGGTCGCGTGCTTCACACCTTAATTGGGCGTTAGCCGTCATGGAGCTTGCTATACTCGAAGTGATAGAATAGTATCACTTTAGTATTCCTTTGGAGCAGCTCTCATGAAAGTAGAACTAGTTACATCACTCAAACGCCAAGCAACAAAGATCCTTGCCGATCTCCACGACACTAAGGAACCAGTGTTAATTACCGAACATGGTAAACCATCGGCATATCTGGTTGATGTTGATGATTACGAGTTTATGCAAAATCGTTTGGCGATTCTGGAGGGGATTGCACGAGGTGAACGTGCATTAGCTGACGGTAAAGTGGTGAGTCACGATGAAGCCAAGGACAAAATGTCAAAATGGCTGAAATAATCTGGACTGAGCCAGCGCTATCCGACCTCAATGATATCGCTGAATACATCGCACTTGAAAATATCGTAGCTGCAAAACAATTGGTTCAAACGACCTTTTCTAAAGTCGAGCGCTTAGAGTCTTTCCCTGAATCGGGTCGCATTCCGCCTGAACTAGAACATCTAAGTTATCGTGAAGTTGTAGTTAATCCGTGCCGCGTTTTTTATAAACAAGACGGCGACAAAGTATTTATTCTGTTTGTTATGCGTGCTGAGAGAGACTTGCGTAAGTTCCTACTGAGCAAGCAATAACCTTTGGGAATGAGCGGCTAACAAACTGTTTAAGAGTGATTCGCAACGCGTGGCATTTTTACTATGCGTTGCGTTTCGTGTTTAAGGTGGTATGCGGTAGCAACGGTATTGCGTTGCTCACACCTTAACAGGGCGTTATGTGTAAGGGGAGATATGAGCGCTAAACGGATATTAATTGGTGGTGTAGGATTGGTAAAAGGGCGACCTAAAAACCTGGGGGTTTGTATTCAAGAGGTCTGTTCTATATTAGAGCCTACGCTCGAATGCAGTGGTTGGTCAGATAAAGCTCCTTTCCATACATTAAGCTTGATCATTAGATACGGAAGTGATGACTCTCGCGTTGTTGAGTTTGGTTCTATTAATAAGAAATACAGTGAGCTAAACGTTTCTATAACAACTTCACTAACGGTACTAAAAGAAGCGGATAAACGTGGGGAGTTGCAAAGTCTCGTCATGGAGTTGGCTGAGAAATCAATTCAACAAGTATCGGTAAAATATGGGTTGGCCGAAAATTACACATAACAAGGCGTTTAAGACGGATTCCCAACGCTCGACATTTTTGCTTCTACTTCAAATTTAGTGTTTACGGTACAATGCGTTAAGTGCAGTGGTAGCGTTGCTCACCACTTAACGCGGCGTTAGCACTATTAGGAGTAACGTTGAACGTTCAGAATATCAAAAAGAATCAGAATGGTAAGTTTGTCGCTGATGTCCACTATGACAGTGGAGAATACTATTTCACGACTCAAGAATTTGAGACTTATGAACTTGCCGAAAACTGGATTTCAACTTGGACAGATTGGGCTAATCAGGTGTGCCTTGGCACGATTGATAGTATTTACTACATAATTCAAGTCCCTGACACATGGGCTGGACCACATGAAAATGCCCATCCATTCCAAGGACTGTTCGTCAAAATCGGGCGCTCGAAAAATGTATTGACGCGATTGAGAAACTTACAAACCGGTACTTTTGGTCAGTTAGTAATTGGTGCGCTTGAGCCTGGTGGCTCCAAGCGAGAAACGGAATTACATAAAAAGTTTGCAAGGTTACGACGCCAAGGTGAATGGTTTTCTTGTAACCAAGAGCTATGTGATCATATTTTTAATACTTGGTATCGAAACAAAATGTTGCCACCTGAGCATCAGCACGAAATGCTTAGGTTGGCGGAGCGTATTAACGCATATAAGCACGTTAAGAAGTTACTCGGCAAAACTCCTGACACGATTAATCCATCACTTGATGAGAATTGGCATGGGGTAACGTTTGTAGATTTGGTCTATAGCTCATTAGCAAAACCAAGCAAGAAATAGTGCTAACAAGCAATTTAAGAGGGATTCACAACGCTTGGCATTTTTGCTTCTACTTCAAATTTAGTGTTTATGGCACAATGCTTTAGGTTGGGCGGAGGCGTTGCTCACCCCTTAATTGGGCGTTATGCTACCTGTTTGATATTGAGGCTAAAGTTAGGTAGTTTAGAGCATCATTTTTCTCAATCTAGCAGGAGCTATTAATGAAATTTGTGTTTGTGGACGCAGAGAACGTTGGAATGAAAGGAGTCGAGCGAGTAAAAGCTACGCTAGCTGATAAGGTTTTTGTTTTTTCTAAATCAAATAGTATCAAGCAATATTGTGAAAAAGAGCTGTTCCATCACCTTTCCGACTACCCAAGCGGTCAAAACCAAGCTGATTTTTATATCATTTCTTACCTATCGCGCGTACTTTCAACATTAGAACAGCAAGCTCTTACTTCTGCTCACTTCGAGCTATTTAGCAATGATGAAAGCTTGATTTCAGCTTTTGAGTTTCAATGTAAAAAGTTAGGCGCTAAGTTCAGGGTTGCTAGAACAAAAGATGAAGTGATCGTGCCTATTGACATTAATGCTAAACCCAGCTCTGTATCGCCAGAACAAAAATTATATGCGGCGTTAAAGTCACCAAAAAATCTAGACCCTAGTTTTCAAGAGCAGTTGGGTCTATCCCGTCAAGCATTTACTAAAGCGGTGAATACTCTTTCAAGTAGTAACAAAATTAGGCGGTCTGAGACAGATAATAAAAAATGGGTTCAGTGCTAGCGGTAGCATAACAAAGCGTTTAAGACAGATTCCCAACGCTTGGCATTGTCGGTTTGCTTTGAATTTAGTGTTTACGGCACAATGGTTTAAGCTTGGTGGTCTGCGTTGCTCACTACTTAACGCGGCGTTATGCTCTTTTTGTCAAAATTAGGATTTTAGATGAAAAATGAACGGTTATTAGCGCAGTTGTTTGTTCGAGAGTCTCATATTCAGCAGCTAATTTCTCAAGATAAAGTTGGCTTAGATGTCTTAGAAATGTCTGAATTTAAAGCGTGGCTTGGTGGTAAGCGGGCTATCCTCGTTTCCGACGTGGCAGACACGCATTGGATAAAAACTTGTACAGGTGGGTACATTACAGAAGTTGTATTTCACTCTGATGGTACGCTGAATGAATATCGCTTGTTTGACCGGTTTGAAACCAAGGGGATCTGGTCACTTCAGCATGGAGCTTTAAGTGTCGAAATCTTCAAAGGAGACAATACTTACAGTTTTGGTGTAGTGGGTAACTCTGAACTCAATATCCATTCAGCTGTGGAGCATAAGAATGGTGAATTACATTCATACCTTAAGCTATCGCAAGTCAAATAGCCACGAGCATAACAAAGCGTTTAAGACAGATTCGCAACGCTCGGCATTTTCGGTTTGATTCCGCTTTGGTGATTACGGCACAATAGTTTAAGTATGGTGGTGGCGTTGCTCACTACTTAACGCGGCGTTATGTTTTAATGGGATTTCAATGGCTTAAATGCCTTTGAGTCGTTCTTTTCCCCTTTGGCTACTCGTTGGGAGTAGACTCAGCAAATCACCATTGTCGCCCCGTTCTTAAACCACTTAGCCCGTAAAACATACCAAGGTTCGTGGGTTGCTTCATTTGAGTTTTCGGGTGGTTTGGTCATCTCGTTTCTCTGGCTCAAAGTCGCTTTGGGCATATTTCCCAATCAGCCAATAACCTTGGCAGTTGCCTCGGCAAATCGCCATTGTTTTGCGCTGCTGTTGCTAAGAAAGGGCGCTTGTTGAGATTTGATCGAGTTGCCTCATTATCAGGGAAGTGGACTTACTCGTTTCCGGTTTGGCGCATCTGCCGGTCAAGTGAGTTCGCGCTTGTGACTTGGTTCAGAAATCTAGGTTTGCATCTCAGTTCTTTGCCAAGTAAATCAACGAATTGTGCTAAAACATAACAAAGCATTTAAGACGGATTCTCAACGCTTGGCGGTTTCAGCCTAGGTCAGCTTCAGTGCTAAATGTGGCAAGGTTTAAGGTTGGGTGGTCGCGTTGTTCACCACTTAATGCGGCGTTATGTGCTCGGAGGAAATATGGAAATTCTTAAGGTTCTAAAAACGGATTTAGATGCAGTAACAAGGCTTGTTTCAGAGGTCTCTGCAAAGGATGTGCTTCCATTGCTTAATGAACAAGGAAAGCAAGAGTATAAGGACAGAGTATTACCTGACTTAGCGTCGACTTTTGATGATGAGAAGTTTTTTTCAATTAAGGCGGTATCGGGTGGGGAAGTTTTAGGTTTTGCCGCTTTGCGTGGTGGAAATTATCTAACCCATTTGTTTGTTGCAAATTCACAGCAGGGTTCAGGTTTAGGTCGTACTTTATTGAATCATTTGCTTAACCAGACAGACGCTTGTGAAGTTAGCCTACGTTCATCGGTGAATGCTGTTGGCTTTTACAATCGTAATGGTTTCGTAGCAACAGGTGAAGAAGCAGAGTTCAACGGAATTCGGTTTGTGCCAATGTCTTTGGTACGCACATAACAAGGCGTTTAAGACGGATTCACAACGCTTGGCGATCTCAGTTCAAGTTGAGTTTAGTATTTAAGGTACAAAGGTTTAGGTTTGGTGGTAGGCGTTGTTCACCACTTAACGCGGCGTTATACAGCTAGGAGGAAAAATGATACCAAATGGAATCGAGTTAGCTCATATAGAAAAAGCGATTGAAAGAATCGAGATTGAAGGGATTCCCAACTCGCGAAAGTCTGTTCATTATGATTTCAATGCTGTTCGAGCTCGTGATTACCTAAGGGCTCGTGGCTACATAGTAAACGATCGACGAGATAGTAAACGCGAAAACGAGATTCAGTTTGAAAGTGTAGAGTCTAATTTTTCTGAAGGCACTGAAATATATAAAATGCACCGTGCTCTAGAGCGAGACACGTCTATTGCTCGAAAAGTAAAAGCGATGCGTTTGAAAGATAGTGGAAAACTGGAATGTGAAGTTTGTGGCTTTGACTTTTTCCAGACATATGGTGGGTTGGGGTTAGGTTACATAGAAGCTCACCATACAACTCCAGTTCATGAACTCAAAGGTACAAGAAAAACTCAGGCAAGTGAATTAGCTTTGGTTTGCTCCAATTGTCATAAAATGCTTCATAGAGGAAAGCCTCTAATGTCTATATCTGAATTGAGAAAGGTAATTGAACCACGGTAAAGCGCTGTATAACAAAGCATTTAAGAGTGATTCGCAACGCTTGGCAGTTTCGCTTCGCTCAAGTATAGCCAAGCGCCGCTCACACCTTAATGCGGCGTTATATGCTTTCAAGTTTCAAACAATAAAAGGACTTAATAATGATTCTAAATCACGTCTCAGTTGGCGCTTCTGATGTGGTAAAAGCAGTTGGTTTTTATGACTCAGTTCTTTCTACGTTGTCTATTAAGCGTGCTCATTATATAGAAAATATTGCAGCGGCTTATGGTGAAAACTTTGAATTTTGGGTCGGAAGTCCCTGCGAAGGAAATGCTACATCAAGTAATGGTGCTCATATTGCTTTTAATGCGCCTTCAAAAGAAGCTGTTGACCAGTTTTATGCTACAGCCATTGAATTAGGTGGTTCGTGTGCAGGTAAGCCAGGATTAAGACCAGAGTATGGTGAAACTTACTACGCAGCATTCGAACGTGACTTAGACGGAAACAAAATCGAAGCAGTTTCAATGTAGCTTCGAGTACGCATATAACAAGCAATTTAAGAGGGATTCACAACGCTTGGCACTTTTGCTTCTACTTCAGTTTTGGTGTTTATGGCACAATGCTTTAGGTTTGGGTGGAGGCGTTGTTCACCCCTTAATTGGGCGTTAGCTGCAGATGAGGATAGAGTATAAATATGGAAGTTAACTACAAAAATTATGATGCCAAGTCGTTGCTTGAAGCGTTAAGTGGTATAGATGCTAAAGCTTATCCGGAGAATTATAGCTCTTTAACAAGTGAGATTGCGCTTCGAAAAAACGAGATACAGGAATACTATGATCAACTCGCAAATGCTAGAAACTTGCGATGGAGTAAATTATTGACGTTCATTGGTATTAATCAATTGCTTGTTGCAGCAATAGCCTTAGTGATGCTCGTTCTTTCAGTTTCAGGCTTGACGGGATTTCAAATAGTCAGTTCGTGTTTTGTCATTCTTTTAAATGTATTATCGGGTCTAGTCTTATACAAACGTGCGACACGGTATTACTTGCTTTCTTATTTGAACGTAGGGCTTCAAATCTTTGCATTTGGGTTTGGTGGATTGTATTTCAATTACTATGGTGTGGGAGGTGTTTTCCTCACTTTAGACTGGGTAAGCGACACGTACCGCTGGTTCTCAGCATCTTTCAATGTTGGTGGTTCACTTCTAGAGTATTCTAATAAATATAATTTAGGGTTCATTCAAGTCGATTTATTAGCCTTGTTCTATATTTGGGGGATCCGAAAGTCATTGTCGAAAACCAGCAGCTAACAAGGCGTTTAAGGCAGATTCCCAACGCTTGGTATTTTGCATTCTAAGTTGGATTAAGTGTTTACAGTGTAAAGGTTTAGTTTAGGTGGTGGGCGTTGCTCACTACTTAACGCGGCGTTATATGCTATTGTGCCGATCTTCATCAAGGTTCTCATTAGTTCTATTTAGTAAAGTCCACGCTGTACTTTAATTTATCTACAAACCATCGAATGAAAAAATATCTTTTAATTTTGTCGGCTTTGTTGGCAAATTCAGCTTATGGTAAATCGCCAGATGAGCTTTTAAATAGGCTTAAACCGGATTTGAAAAGCTGGGTTGAGAAGTCTTGTAGCAAGAACTTAGGTCCCTCTCTTTGGTCCAGCTGCGTTACTCGTGAAGTTAATGCTCTAAATGGTCACTTTCCGGACCTTTCTATATTGAGCAAGAATCAAAAAACGTGGCTAATGAATTCATGCCCTAGTTCGCTAGGTCCAAGCTTAACTATTAGCTGCTATAACCGAGAGTATGAAGCGTTGAGGCGTATTCCGTCTTTTTCTGGTTTATCGGAACAGCAGGCGAATTGGGTAAAACAAAGTTGCTCTACATCTTTGGGACCATCTCTATATGCTAGCTGTTTGAATCGTGAAATTTCAGCTGTCAAAAATGCTGGTAGCCCACAACCTCAAGTCGTTTCAAAACCAAACTTACGAGCTCAAACGCGACCGGTTGGCTCTAATAGCCGAAACTCGTACGCAATAGAAGTTTCTCATAATGATGAGCTATTTATAATCAATGGTGAAAAATTTGAGGCAAAAACATACTGTTTGGGGTGGTATGAAGGCGATGAGGTAATATTTGTTGACGGTAGTCCTTATGGAGCGTGTTCTAGTGCAAAGCTTTTGAACTTAAGTAATAAAGAGCTCTGTGAAGTGTGGTGTGAATAGCA
>NZ_JAPPTK010000026.1:0-6791 GCF_027587055.1 Vibrio sp. MarTm2
TATGCGACTGATATGCCACTTGCCTCCAAATCATTTAAAATTGCATCGATAGCACTAAAGTAAAAATCTTCTTTCGGCTTCTCAACTTCACAAAAGTAGTCATAAAACGTAAGGGCAGCCAAGCAGCATGTCGCTCCACCAAATATTTCTATCATCTCACCTTTAGAAAGTGTGGAAGATGCACTTAAATATGCGTAAGCCTCGTACACCGATGAGGGTATTCCTTTCGACGTTGCTACATCAAACTCACAACTAAATGTCTTAGGTTCAACTCCTTTCCAGTCAACAACACTATGTAACTGAATAATGTTATTGTCTCCCGTAGTGGTCAAGTATGTATATATGACGTGGTGCAAGTCATATTGGGTTGGTTGAAAATGCTTGCCAGTATCAATGACTATACCAGAGGCACTGCCATCAAACTCAAATGAGCAAACCGCTTCAATACTTGGGGAGATGTCGATGTTAAGGCTTTCGCTCTTACGGCTAACGTCTTTAATCAGCTCACCTACAAAAGTCATATCGACCACTATTTCTGCTGGAATTACTGGGTTCTGTTCTGTGTTCATCATGGTTTAGTCCTCTTTAAAAATAGCTCCTAGAGATGACCTTCAACCATCTCTAAGATACTCTGTATTAATATCGAAATGGTATGTCGCCCTGTTGGACGACTAGATTGCGCAAGGCTGAAAAGTGGGGAAAAAGGGTGTTCAGCCAAGGAAGTCAGATACTTCCGCATCGACTTCTTCCTGAGACATTTGGGACCAGTCAGGTGCTCCGCCCAGCTTAAATTCAGACTCTTCGCACTCTTCCACCAGAACGCCCATATTCTCCTCGTCAAACAACTCTATTTCTCCTAGTAGCTCGCCTTCATCGATCTCGGGTAGCTCTTCAACGTAGTAGTTCTCTTGGGTTGGTTCAACCATAGGCTCTGGGCTTTCAACGCTTGGAACAGCCTCCATACTAGGTGCTGTTACTTCGGTTTCCGGTTGTTCTGGTACTGTTTCTGGAGTAGCCACAACAGCAGCAGTGTCCATTACTCGTAGCGTCAGTTTTCGTCCGTTCGTACCTCGTGTACCACCAGAAAGCACCTCAATACCCTGCTTTGCTAGCTGTTCCTTTATGCGGTTAAGTTTGCCTGTCAATGCTGAAGCATTTTGAGGCCAGTTACGAGGTAGACGACGCATTCCGGCCAATATCGCACTCATTAGCGCCTTATGAACCTCAGTAGGACCACCAGAAAACTGCTTACGCTGTTGAACTACATTCACGATACTCGCTAGAAACTCATCGTGTTCTACTACCTGTTGATTCAACGCATTTTCCTGCGCCTTGTTTACATATTGCTGAACCGACTGGTCTTTTATGCCCGCTGCTTTTTCAAAAGCAGCCAACCAAGTGTTGAAATCAGCTGCTCGGTGCTTTGCAATAGGCTGAACCTGATCCATTAATGTCATAGCCTTTGCAGCTATTTCCAACAACCAAGTTTGAGCTTGCGGCAGTACTGGGTCTAACTTCCGGAATATTTCCGTATCACTTGCATACACGACCTTTGGCTTGCCAGCTTTAACAAACAAAGCTCTAGTGCATAGATCATATTGCTTGGGAAATGAAATTGCGGTCATTATCAGAGGTTGGTGGAAGCGAGTGTCAACAATATCCGTATTAGTATGAAGGCGACGATCATCCATCGTGCCTCCTGTAGCAACACTACATAACAAGTTAGACATGCGATCGCTAATTCCACCGCAGTTATCGAAACACATCACATAGTTTTTAGATACTATCGCAACTAAATCTCGGCCGTCTTTTGGCTGGCCTTTCACTGTGTTTTCGCCTAAACCTAATAGCTTTGTAATCAGCCGTGCCACGGTTGTCTTACCAGTACCAGCATTGCCATGTAGATACAAAATAGGAAATGTCAGTCCGTTAGCTCTCGGGTGAGAAACGATGTAGGTCACATATGCCATGATTAGCCAAAACTGATTCTTGCTAAGGTTACTGAATAGTTGCATCAAAGTGTCTGCAATACTGTCATCAACAACATGGTGAGCATCGTACTTCAGACCACCATTTTGAGGCGCATATTTGAACGTGATACCAGTGGGTGCATCAACTTCTGATATTTCACCATTACTCAACACTAACGCTTTACCATCTATTTCATTAGTGTTCAGCACAACGCCTTGAGTCGGATCAGAACCATCTAAGTATTCGTTGTAGGAGCTAACGCTGACCTCATGAGCATCAATAGAAGCGCACAAGCTCATCGCATTGATTACTTTTTTTACGTCCGTATCCAAAAGTCCTTTTGCACCAACTGCTTTGGCGACGCTAAAGATGAAGCCAGAAAACTGCTTACTTTCTAGTGGAACACTGTAGTTCACTGCTCCACTAGCTATGATGAAAGTTGGCGATTGTTCATCATTAGCAATCATGCAGTTGGCTGTCTTTTTGACAGCATCGGTCAAAGCATCACTCAAGCTGCCGTCGCAGTCCTTTAACGCTTCCTTAGTATTGCCTACAACCAATGGAAAAATCTGGTCAAACAGTGTCTTAGCTACTTGCTTACTTTTTACTCTTACTAGCATGGTTAAATCTCCTGATTATTAATTAATGGTTATTTGTTTCGTGATATTCGCAATCACAACGTAGGCGGTATCCTTCTCCTAGCACCTCCTCGGAAACATCCGCCATAGTCTTTTCAACTAAGGAGAATGCCTCTGAGTCAGTAGCTTGGGTCTGGATGCCTACGCAGTCGTGAATAGCGAAAATGAGTGGTACGTTCATTGTCTCTAGCTTGATGCAGAGCTGGCGGAGCATGTGACTGCATACCGCCTGAACGTAGAAATTTCGGATTGTTGTAGCTCTCGTGTCTGCGGCGACGGTTCTTCGAAATCCGTAAACTTCTGCGAAACCTTGTTTCACCGCCTCCCTCACTTTGTCATCGAGATACGCATCGACCTTCTTGAATATGATGCGTAGTTCCCGATCCCAGATTGCCGCCACTGTCGGGCTGACACTGAACTTTTTAGCTATGCCACGCGATGTGATACCGTACAGGTGTGCGATACACAGACGCTTGAAACGTACTCTATCTAACTCAGTGAAAACCTTAGAGCGTGATTGCAACTCTAGGTACAAGTCTCCGTTTTGGTAGGCAGACCATAGTGCATGGTCGCCAGCCAATGCCGCGAGTGATGCTGGTTCCTGAGAACAGTAATCCAGCACAAATATCTGTTTTCCCTTTTTGGGATAGAGCAGATGGTTGCGAATTGGCTTTGACAGATAGTTGAACGAAGCGCCCTTTGGTGCTTCTCTACCTGTTGAGGAGCCGAATGGGTTAGGCCATTCATGATGCTTACCTCGGAAATCAACATTGAACCGCAATACATTTCTATACCGAACGTACATCATTGCCATGTACATTCGCTGGGCGAGTTCTACGTTGATCGTTTTCAGTTTTCTTCTTTCTATCACCAACGTGCCATCTGGACTCCTCGGCCAGAGTGTTAGCTCTGGACCTGAGAGAAAAAAGGCAGGGTCACCCATCACCTGTATGCGGTTCTCATCATCAATGCTGAGAAGTCCCATACTTATTAGATGCTGGAGATTCGCCTCACCAGTTTCTAAGCTCCGTTGGTATTTCATCAATCGACCGATATGTATCGGTATGCCTCGATGATAGCGACGAACACAGCTTTCTATGTACGCTCTGTCGTCGCTGCCACCAAGAACATCCATATCTCCTACCAGTTCTTCCAGCTTTGTAGTGAGGAAGTCTGATGGAGGTTCGAAGGATTTGTATTGGTTTAACCAATCCTCCAACCGTTCGGCTTTGATCCGATTCCTTATCGGTTTACATGCTGAGATGTGTTTCGCTTTCGCTAGAACCATTCCTGAGCGGAACAGCTCCTCAGCTCTTACTTCACTTAGCATCTCTGCTAGCCCCCTATTTGTTGATTACAACAACTCACACTGACCACGGACGTAAACGCTAGACCTTTACCAAATTTTTAAAGAGCAATTACAAAAAGTCTCCTTTTAGTTGACTTTTTATGTGCTCATCATAATCGATACTTTTTTATAGTCAACGAAAAATATCAACTTTTTGGATACTTTTTTACATGGATGGGTTTTGAGATACATTAATTAGGTGCTAATATTAGTGAACTTGAGGTGTTGAATAGGTCGCAATGATGGAAAAAATTAAACTATCGAATTTAACTACTTGGTCTAGTGTGTGCTCATCACTAATCAGGGAATTAAGGGTTTATGGCCCTGAGTTTGTTCTTCATGGTAGAGATGTAGAAAAGATCTTTTCTGATTGCACTTACTCGCAACATCTTGTCGCTCAAGAACTCCATATGACTAAAGCAGCCTACTCCAAGATTGAGAATGCTGATGTGGTCGTAAATATCTTCCACATAAGTGCGATATGTAAAATTTTCAGCATATCTGCAGTGGACTTCATGAGCGCGGTAGAAAGCAAAGTGAAAGATTTGGAGAAAGCAGGGATAGAAGTAGAATCAAGCAAGCTACCGTTTCGCTTAGATATCATACGATATTCAGCAAAGCTCCAGGAAAGAACTTCAGCCATATACAACAATAAGGTGCGAGAGCTTAAGAAAAATAAGACCTTCTCCATGTATTCAGATGAGCAGCTTGCGGAACTAAAAGAGGAATGTAAACAACTTGCCTACCAAGAATTAGAAGAAAAACAGAGCTTTGAATGCGCACTGAAAGAATACGAAGATTCAATAGAAACGAACAAAAAAAAGCCGAGCACGGGAAAGAGTGCTGTTCAGTTCTTCCGAATTGATAGCAGTCGAAAGTAGTTTGCCAATTTTCCGCGACGGCGGCGGCTGTCGTCGCTGTCGTGCTACCCCAAAAAAAGCAGAGTTCCTCACTCTCTGCTTTAGTTCTAGCTAGTCTTCTAGCACTTCATCGACTATTACCCCAGCGATGAAACCGAGTACCCCACCAGAAATGATACCTGCGACGCCGAACCTAGCGCCAATGGCAGCGCCGACCTTAGCAACTCGGAAACCCGTATCCTTTCTGGTTTTAGGCGTTGAGATTGGCTCAGGGTAGACGCTGGCTTTCCTTTTCTTTGGCATTGTTCTTCTCCTTTACTTAGATGCCTCTTGAGACATCTTCGGTGAATTCATGGAACATTTTGACTCATCGGAAACCTGACCATTTAGAGTCCCGCATACGTCAGCAGTCCAATGAGCCAAGATCCCTGCGATTGGTGTAGATTGTGGAGCCGCTTTGCCATTCCAGTGTTTTTCTAACTGCTCTTTTGTTAGTGATGGGCTTCCGCCTCGGCTACCACCACCGCCCCCTTGTGCCATTACCTGAATGGATGAGGCTGATACGATTAGTGCGATGAGAAGTGTTGTTACCTTTTTCATTGGTTTTCCTTTTATTAGGTTTGTTTAGTGGTTATGGAAGCTATGACAACTTCGCTAACCTTATGAATTTATGTTGTAAATAATCTCGCCATGCATTGAGTTACGGTGAGAAATCAGAATTGCGTAGAGCGAAAGAGAAGGGAAAACACGACCGATTAGCTAGACGATTAGGCTTGATACTGACTCGCCTGAATACTGGCGAGAAGCTGTATTCCGATGAGCTATGTCGTGAGTTTGGAGTATCTGAAAGGACTATTCGGCGAGACTTCACCGAACGATTGAACTACTTACCTATCGAGCATGATGATGGTTGCTATTACCTTGATCCTAAGCTTTTGGGCAGATTGAACAGTCATTCGTTTTTGTTACTGCTTTCAAATATGGGTTTGAAATCTCTGTTCTCTGGTCGGGATTACCTATCTACTGGTATCTTAAACAGCGGTTCTACCCCACCATTCTTATTCCGAAATCCATGGGTGGAAGCTATCGATGATTTTGCTTGTGAGTTCGAGATTTTGATCGAGGCGATCCAATTGAAGCTCATTGTTGCCTTTACTTGTGAAGGTCAGCATTACGATGAGATGCATTGCTACCGATTGTTGAATGATGCAGGTATCTGGTACTTGCTTGCGACTAGCTCAGGTCAATTGCATCGGTTTAGAGTGGCGAATATTTCCGAGTTAGTGCGCTACGATACTAGATATATTCCTGATCCTAGTATTGCTACTAGAGTATGATTTCTCTCTTGTACAGCTTACTTAGCATTTGGATCATGGTGATCTTAAAGCTTAACCAACTTCATTAGATCCGCTTTGACCTTGTCGTATTTCTCTCCTTTTACGTGTAGATACATTGATCCCTCTGCTTTCTGGGCTAACCCTAATGCTCGGCATATTGAAGCGCAGAATCCCTGATTGTTTGCTGAGCCAGAAGAATACAGAGTCCTATATATCTGGCTTTTCCACGCCCTATCCTGTTGAGATTCGATGAGTGCGAACAGGCTAGTTATGGGTATCCACTGTTTAGAGTGTAATCCTGCGCCTCCTGTCTGCCCTGCTATTCGAAAGTAGAGTTGCTTTTCTTCATCATGGAGGGCAATTTCGTATTGCACCTTACCTACTGATTTTGAGCCTAGTTTGTCTGCTTCCCCCTGTTTTACTAAGTTAGCGAAATGGTTAGTTGTTCCTGTCTCTGGTCCTGTTTCCGGTTCTGCTTTCTTGTTACGTGTTTTACGTTGGGTCATAGATATCCCTCTTTCCCTTACCTTAGAAACTAGAAAGCCCTTACGGTTACTAGTCCGTAAGGGCATTTACTTAGCATTAATATAAGTTTGATTGAGAGCTTATTACTTTAGAATTCGTCCGGTAATTTCCG
>NZ_JAPPTK010000027.1:0-4896 GCF_027587055.1 Vibrio sp. MarTm2
TAGTTGGTGGAGGTTACAGGTTCGGTTCCACTTTTCATCAACTTTGATATAACGTCTCGCCCATATTTCTTAATCATTTTCTCAAGAAACTCAGGTTCAATAAAAGATGCATGGGCTAACTTGCCGCTAAGGCGCAAAACATCTTCGTGCTCAAGCATGTTGAACGAGTAATGATGGATTGCTGCTGATATTTTCCGCTTTTCCTCTCTGCCGAGGCTAAGCTGTCCGTCATTTGTAAGAGTCACACCTGTAACATGTCGATTGTGAGCTTTCGATGATAATACTGTCTTTCTGAGGTTTATCTTTATGTTGCCATCGTAAAGGATACCGATAACTCTTCTTACCTTTGCTTGGAATGATAAAAGAGTACCTCTTTGGTTCGTAGAGAAGGTGAGATCATCTGCATATCGCGTATATCGTACACCTTCAGCAAGACATAGCTTGCTCATTTCTTCATCGAACCGGTATAAGATAAAGTTTGAGACCATAGGAGAACTTGGGGCACCGATACTCAATGTTAGCTTGTTTGAACGCCTAGTTTTCCAAAAAAGAAACCCTTCCAACAAGCTTTTATCAACATTTGTTAGTTCAATGCCATGATGTCGACACTCCTTAAAAAAGAGCTCTGGCTTTATACTTGGGAAGAAGTTTTTCAAGTCCATTTTCAGCAAGTACTTAGAGTTTGCATGCGGAAGTGCATTATCTTTGATGCTTTTTCCTTTAATGTACGCAGTTGCTGAGGGGTGGATTGGCAATTTTGGCTCTAGTTGATTGATGATTAGTCGCTGAACAAACTTAAGCTCTTTCGAAGGGTGTGCAATAACTCTTCTTTCCTCGGAGTTACGCTTGGCTATAGTGTAAACTTTATAGCGGTAAGGTGCTGTCAGCGCAAATGATCTAAGCTCTCCCTCATCCATAAGTAACATCATAGAAAGCGATTCGGATAAACTCATTTTTGCGCCCCTTCTAGAATTTTATGAATTTCTTTGCCTGCCGCAATTCTCTTTCTCGATGCTCCATCAGATACATCGGTTACGTAAGACATTTTTAGGCTCAT
Source organism: Vibrio sp. MarTm2 (assembly GCF_027587055.1). Taxonomy (NCBI): domain Bacteria; kingdom Pseudomonadati; phylum Pseudomonadota; class Gammaproteobacteria; order Vibrionales; family Vibrionaceae; genus Vibrio; species Vibrio sp. MarTm2. Next base: position 1,058 of record NZ_JAPPTK010000027.1, read on the forward strand.
CAACAGTTTCTTTTCATCGAATGGGGTACCAGCCGTACTTGCACCAAATTTGACTCTAGGTTTATCCCTAACTTTCGGGTAGTAGTATTTATAACCACTGTACTCATATGTGTCCAAGTATCCCAACTTATTCAATAAGTACAACAAGCGCGTTACTTTTGATTTGTCTTCATCTAAGTCTAAGGATACAAGTGCTAACTCAATTTCAGTCAACAATATCGGATAAGAAAGGCGCACTATTTCTAATATTAAAAGTGCAACATGGCCAGAGTTTTTTACATTAAACGCAGGGCTTTTAGGAATATTATCTCGTTTTTCTAATAATGACGCACATAAGTCTTGAAGGTGGATATCTGAGTAGCCAAGTACCTTAGGAGATGGCCAAGGATATATTGCTACTGATGTTGGCTCTTTGTTTCGAATGTGATGTAGTGGCCCCAGATAAATGAAAGAGTCTTCACGCTCAGTTTCTTCTCTTGGAGCTATGATAAGTAATTTTTTATAGAAGTTAGGCTTAGTGCAGAACATACCTAACTCAACGAGAGAGCCTGGACTTTCAAGAAAAATAACGACGACAGAGGCTAACTGTGCAATATCGTCTTCAAAAGTTAATAAATCACGATAGGCGTGTTCACGGAAGTAATCTTTGAATGACTCAGCCAGTACAATTTCACTTTCGATATGAGGGTAAGTTGCTGCCAGTTTACCGATAAGACGCTGACGAAAACTTAGTGGAATGGGTTCTGTGATGTCGATTTGACCACCGCAGACAAAAATTCGATGATCTGGATAATTGATCTTAAAGTTGCGTACATCATACTTCTCAAAAGCTTCAATTATCGCATTCTCAAACTTTGTGCTCACAGTCTTTCGGTTCCATCGAAAAATATAGACGGCCTCAAAGGAGAAACCGTCTATGTTTGTTGTACTCTTTACTCAGAGGCTAGCGTTAGAACTTTTCTGACGCTCCTGAGGCACGAAGGATCGTTAGAAAAGTTCTAACGCAACCCTAAATGCACTCAATAAGTTAGTGTCTGGCGAACCGCCCGACAAGGTTGAATTTAAATTCGACCCAAACGCTAAAGAGTAACCAGAGTATAGGGAAAATCCCACTAAGGAACAAGCTATTAGGTCACAAGTTACTCTATTGAACCTTAACCGCTAACATCCCCCACCAACTCAGCCACATTAGCGCTTACCTCTCGCAACCTACTAGAAGCAAGATGGGCATAACGAGTCGAAGTTTGGGGGCTCTGGTGCCCCAACAAATGCTGCACATCATAGAGCGTCGCATTTCCGCTGTTTATGAGGATCGATGCAAAGCTGTGCCTCAAATCATGAATTCGAAAGTTGTCAGTAATTCCGGCAGCTTTCTTGATTCGAGCAAATGCCTTCTTCGGATGGGCGATAGGTCTACCGGGTGCATCTCCGGCAAAGATATAGGGGTTCTTCGGTTGTTGAAATCGTCGTTGATCATGGATGACCTCTTTAGCTAAATGATTTAATAGGACCGTTCTCGACAGCCCCGATTTCGTGTGTGGTAGAAATAAACTCCAATTGCCGTCGTCGTCGACGGTAAGACACTCCCATTTTGAGCTGGTAATTTCACCTATGCGCATTCCAGTAAGTAGAGCGAATTTCAATGCATTGGCCTGGGTGCGATTAGGTTCTTCGTTACATGCCTTGATGAAGGCAGAAACCTCAGCCCGTGACAGGAATCGTTGACGAACATTGTTTTCCTTCAACTTCCTGATGTACTGACCGGGATTAGAGTCGACATAACCCCATTCCATTGCCAGTCTGAACATGCGAAGGACTAAGGAACGTAGACGGTTAACAGTTGCTGGCTTCCTACCATCTAGTAATCCATCTAACAATTTCTGAATATCTTGCTGACCGATATCAGTGAGAGGTTTCTTTCCCCACTTCGGATAGAAATGGAGCTTGAGACTACCCGCATCACTTTTGGCGGTGAGCTTATTCATCATGGCGTAGGGTAAGTAGTGCAGCTCCGCAAATTCTTGAAAAGTGAGCACGTTACGCTTCTCATCACGAATAGCCTTGGGATCATTACCTAGAGCAATTTCCCGTTTGTGGTCATTGGCAATCTGACGTGCGGTGGCAATATCTAGCGCTGGATATTCACCTAGTTGTATAGATTTTTTAACCGAAAAATAGGTGTATCTGAAAAGGAAACGCTTCCTCCCCTGACGGTTGACGATTAATTTTAAACCGCTACACAACTCGTCAGTGTATTCCGTTTCCTTACTTTTGCTTGTCGTCGGCGTCGGTGGAAGTGAGTCGAGTTGGCGTTTATTGAATTTGAATTTTCGGGATTGCATCACTGCCTCCTTAGTCATTCTCGATGGAGAAGTATTGGCGTAATTCGGTGAGCAATGTCTTAGGCATCAGTAGGTAGATACCCTTACCAGAGTCCTCGACAATGCTCAGGGTCAGCACTGCTCCGTAGTCCAGGTCGTCTTCGAATTCGGTGTAGGTCAGTGCTCGTTTTAGCAGTTCGATATCGTCGACGACGACGGCAGAGAGTTCGGATTTTGATGTGAGAAACCAGAGTTCACATTGCAGCTCATCCCATGCGAGTTGGGTTTCTGCTTCATCGTGAAATGGTTCGGTGAGAATGGATTTTACTTGTTCTTGTAGGGTTGTGGTGATCGGTAGACTTGTGATTTGTTGAAGATTAGTTAGCTTAATCATATTGAACTCCATGATTATCAGTATCATAGAGTTAATATGTGCTTGTGCTCATATTTGGTACGGTAGGAGCCTTTAGAGGCAGAACCATAGCTGTTTAGTTGTTGAACACTTGACTAATTAATTTAGAAGTAGGCAGCGATAGATGGATTTTATGGGATCAATATCACTGAACTTTACTGATTAAGGAAGCATATTTCTCATTGATGAGAAATTCATAATTAATTGATAATAGAGTAAAAACATGAAAAAGATTGGTATTGCGTTGGTTGCTGTTGGTGTTATTGGTTCTCTTATGGGGGCAATGATGTTCGGAGATATTGGTCTAGCAGCTATGATAGGGTCGATTGTGGGTATCCTTTCAGGGGTAGGGTTTATACAACTAGATAAGAAGCTTGAGCAGCAGAATGGATAAGCTATCTGTGTCAGTAGCACTGAAGTAATTAACAACCTAGACTCGGATATGAAAATGAAGAAAAAAGTAATAATACCTGCTGCTGTGTCAGTACTAGTTTCCTTTTATGGTAATGCTGGCTGGTTTAACTCTTCAGAATCACCAGAAGACGCTATCGAAACGCTTCAGGGGATGGAGGTTGAGTTTTGTGGAAATATTGAATTTGGAAAAATGATAGACGCCTACACTAATGGCACCGCTGAGTGGGAGGCTAAAAAGATTGGTGATGAAGCATTTTACATAAACATTTCGGGTGACGTAATTTATAGAGGCTCAATGGGGGAGCTATTTCAGCAATATATGCTGAGTGGTAATGCGACTTCATTGAGAACAACCAAGCTAAGTGGTAGATATCTCTCACAGTTTGAGACAGCTCGTATGCAGAATGAAATGTGTGACTCAACAAAAGCAGCATCGAAAAGAACAACACCCCCATTTCCACTAAAAATAATCAGTGCAGAATTCAGTGGTGAAGGCTTGTATCTAGAAACCAATGATGGAAGTAAAAGCATCTATGCTCTTGGTTTAAGTGAAAATGAAATTAAATTAGTTGAAAAGGCATCTGGCCGTAAAGAATGGGTATGTGTTGATGATTTGGAATATCCAAATCATATTTACCCTTCAAGCCAGTGTATGTAGCCTATCTCAAAATACCCCACATCCCCTCACACCT
>NZ_JAPPTK010000028.1:0-4618 GCF_027587055.1 Vibrio sp. MarTm2
ACTCAAGTGAGTAAGCACATAACAAGGCGTTTAAGGCAGATTCGCAACGCATAGCATTCTCAGTTCAAATTGAGTTTTGTGTTTACGGCACAATGGTTTAGGTTATGTTAAGGCGTCGCTCACTACTTAACGCGGCGTTATGTTTACTTGTATTTCAGTGGCTTAAAGCTTCTTCGATCTATGTTCTTTGTCCCTTTGGCAGTTCGTCTGAGTTGCCTCAGCAAATCCGCATTGTCGGCCTAATATCGTGAACTCCTCAACCCGTAAAACATGTCAATGTTCGCGGGTTGCTTCATTTACAGGTCGTAGCGGTTGGTTTCAAATTTCACTGGCTCTAAGTCGCTTTGAGCGTATTTGCCAATCAGCATATCTGCTTGGCAGTTGCCTCGGCAATTTGTCATTGTTCTGCGCTTTGGTTGGAAAGAGAGGGCGTTTGTTGAACGTTTGTCGGGTTGCCTCATTGGGCAGGGAAGTGGAATTACGCGCTTGGTGTTTCGTGCGTCTGGGGGTCAAGTGAGGTTTGGCTTGTGATTCACTTCTTGAAATACGTTTAACAACGCAGTTCTTTGCCAAATAAATCAGTCATTTGTGGTAAAACATAACAAACAATTTAAGAGGGATTCACAACGCTTGGCATTTTTGTTTCTACTTCAAATTTAGTGTCTATGGCACAATGCTTTAGGTTTGGGTGGAGGCGTTGTTCACCCCTTAATTGGGCGTTATGTACTTTCTCGAAAATTAACCTAGCCAACGTATGAAATTAGGTCGTAAACTTAGCTTAATTAGAGGGTTAGGTGATAGATATGGCATTTTCAGAAATAGAGCAACAGCGTTACAGAAAGGCAGTGGAGAAGTACCTTGATTCTTGTCGGCCGCCAGAAGAGATCCGCAACCAACTTGATATTGGGTATCGGTTAGAGGGGCAAGTCATCGAAATCTTCGAGATACGTCCTAAGTGGAATGATCCATCCGAAAAAATCGAGTGCCCAGTTGCCAAAGTCAAATATTATAAGTCGCGTGACGCGTGGAAAATTTACTGGATGAAATCCGACCAAAAATGGCATTCGTATGAGCCAATTCCAGAGATTCAACTTCTAGAAGCTTTCTTGGAAGTATTGGAAGACGATACTTATGGGTGTTTCTGGGGATAGAACCAACCACGTACATAACAAAGCATTTAAGAGTGATTCGCAACGCTTGGCAGTTTCGCTTCGCTCAAGTATAGCCAAGCGCCGCTCACACCTTAATGCGGCGTTAGCTTTTGGAGGAATAAATGAGCTCAAATATTATCGGTAAGCTTCTAATGGCGCAAATACAAGCATTTGTTAATGATTTCTCCTATAACGCTCAGGACCTGTTTCTTGACGAAGCTACTGGTCGACTGATTCACCCGGGTGAATTTGGAATGCATAGAGAGTCATGTATTAGAAATTTTCTTGGGGCATTTCTTCCTGATATCTATGGAGTATCTCAAGGTTTTATTATTGGTCAGGATGGAATAGTAAGCCACCAGTGCGATGTGATTATTTATCACAAGCAGTATAGTCCCTATTTTCATACTCCAGAGGGGCAGCGCTTTTTCCCTATCGAGTGTGTTATAGCTGTTGGTGAAGTTAAGTCTAAGGTCAATGGCGCTATATTGGATGATGCTTTGCAAAAACTGAGCTGCGTTAAAATTATGCGAGAGAAGATTTCATCTGCTGTAATCGCAAGTTGTCGACCAAACAGGCCTAGGGATTTTAACCCACATAACGATATCAGAGATCAAATTGTAACCTTCTTAATATGTGATGAAGTGGAATGCAGCGGTGGCCTATTAGCTGAGCGTGTGAAAAAAACATGGGATAGTTCTAAACCTCGGCATCGTGTAAACCTAATCACCTCAATAAAGTCAGGAACTTACCTTTATAAACTTAGCGACGCTAGGCCCTATATGTACCCTACTGATCCTGATGGTAATACACTTCCTGTCCAACTTAGAACACCAAAAAGCCCAAACAGTCATATTGCATTGTTTGTGCGTTATTTGACTATGGCTATTGAAGATACGACGGTGCTATATCCAGAACTGACCTTGCACTTGAAAGGGCAATTAAGTTGTGAGGTAGTCGATTTCTAATAAAGCTAACAAAGCATTTAAGAGTGATTCGCAACGCTTGGCGGTTTCGCTTCGCTCAAGTATAGCCAAGCGCCGCTCACACCTTAATGCGGCGTTATACGCTATATGAAGAAAGCCTAAAAATTCAGGTCAAAAATCGCGATTTTCAGCGTTGATTCGTGGTGTTTGGGCGTCGAGATATTCCGGCTTCAATCTTAATTTTCCTTGGTTCTTTGCTCACTTTCAGCTTGCTGTTTGTGTGATGGTTTTCTTCTTTGGTGCTGATTTTTCGGGGTCAGTCCAGGCTGCGTTTTTCGCTGAGATTCAGCTCTGTGAATTTGCCTTTTTAAAAGCCGACTTACTCGCTGAAAGGGCACTTTCTCTGGTGTGGTGAGTCCACGTGGTTTCAGTGAGTTTGTTGAAAGTCCACATTGTGAAATTGTCTTTCCAAAAGTGCTTTTTGGTGTTGCAGGTCTGTTTTCTGCGGCGCGGTTTGTTCCAAGTGGTTTCAGTGACAAGCCGCTGTGAGTCTAAGCCTGACTTAGGTGCATCAAAGCACATAAAAATCATGGTTTCAAAGTGGGGCTTGGCATAAAATCTTGGCTTAAACGTTCGTGCGTATAACAAACTGTTTAAGAGTGATTCGCAACGCGTGGCATTTTTATCATGCGTTGGTTTTAGTGTTTAAGGTGGTATGCGGAAGCTTTGGTATTACGTTGCTCACACCTTAACAGGGCGTTATAAGGGTTCTAAAAAGTATGAGTAATACTCCATTTATTGTTACATCAGGGAAAAATCTGCTCGAATCTTCAAGCTATCTACTCAATCATATAGATGATGCTGAACTGACCAGAAACCCTAATAAGTTGTCTTTTATCTTAACGGTTGCAGCAGCATTTGAAGCGACAATAAATGACGCAATAGTAGTGTGGGCTCACCAACGTTTTCCCAACTCTGACTATAAGCGTCATGCGACAGCTTTTTTATCGATGAATCTCATGAAAAAGCTAGATGCACTTGGCTTTTTATTATCTTCTGGCGGCTTCATTACAGATAATGAAAGCAAGGTGTATCAATCACTATCTAAATTGGTAAAGTTGCGAAATGAAGTTGCGCATAGCAAGGACTTTTTTACCGATGCTAATATTGAGTTTCAAGAGTACGAAAATGGTGATGTTACGTTCGATTTACCAAAGGAAGTTGTTTCAAAATTTTCTAAATCGCCTTTAACAACAACCAAAGATAGTGCTTTTGAAATCTTTGAAGCGGTTGAGCACTTGTTTGAGGTTTGCAACTACGATACTGAAATGTCAGATTCATCGCTCTTCAAACCCTTATAACAAACAATTTAAGAGGGATTCCCAACGCTTGGCATTTTTGCTTCTACTTCAGTTTTAGTGTTTATGGCACAATGCTTTAGGTTTGGGTGGTAACGTTGCTCACCCCTTAATTGGGCGTTATGTGCTCGATCACTAAAAATTTGTATGGTCAAATTAGGAAATAAGATGGGAATCGAATCGGAAGAATTTAAACCAATAAAACTGAGAAAACCTACTGTTAGAAAAACACAAGTTAACATACGTCCACAAATTTCCGCTATGCAGCGTCAACTTCTTGTACATACTAGTGGTTCTCGGTGTTCTTTAGCTAATTGCAGGCGAGAATTAGCAATAGGTGACAATGCATTTATCGGTGAAATTGCCCTAATCGAATCATTTGCTGAACGAGGGGCAAGATATAACCCTGAAACTCCAGTCGAGAGTTTGGTTTCACAAGATAATTTAATCTTGTTATGCCCCACTTGCCATCGCTTAGTAGATAAACAACCTGAGATTTATACAGCTGATTGGCTGAGAGAAGCCAAGCTAAAGCATCTAAAAACGCTAGAGGCAGCTATTGCTCCTGAGCAGCCATTTGACTTCAAGTTAGATGAGCATACCGAGGTTTCTTTAAAAGAAGCTGTTAGCATCTGGGAGAAAAATAGGCACAACGCATCAGAAGAGTTTTGGCAGCAATTACTCACTAAATCTCCAGCAGTATTAAGCCAAGTGTTTCCTAATAGCTCATTTCAATTTGGCTCTAAAAGCTACGTGGGCGGTAAGACCCTTGGTAATAAGAAAGGCAACGTAGTCGATTTCATATATGCAAGCAAACATACCGACAATGTTGTTATGGTTGAGATCAAAACGCCAGTTAAGAATTTACTTGGGAAGAAGTATCGCGGTAATGCTTATTCTGTAAGTGATGAGTTGAGTGGTGGTATTGTTCAAGTACTAAATTATAAAGAGCAGCTTCTTAAAGAGTATTACAAGCTAAAAGATGATGATAGTTCATTTAATGCTTTTAGCCCCAAATGTGTCGTTTTGGTTGGTGACTTAGAAAGAGAGATGGATGACCCCATAAAAATAAAGTCATTAGAGCTATTTAGAGGCAGTTTGTCGGGTGTTCAAGTCATCACATATGATGAGTTGTTTGAGAAAGCTAAAGATGTGCTTGCACTTGTCTCTTAAATTAAACGCA
>NZ_JAPPTK010000029.1:0-4399 GCF_027587055.1 Vibrio sp. MarTm2
TGTGTAATAAAGAGGCTTTATGAAAAAGTTTTTTAAAGTTGTAGCGATGTTAGTCGCACTATCTGTTGTTTTGATTGGAGGGCTGCTGTTTTGGGCGGCCTCTCAAACAAGTGAGGTCACTGCTGAAGCAACTCCATTTATTGAAGAAAGTGTACCTTTAATTTCAACATGGCAAATATCGAAGTTTGAGCATCTATTTAGTATCGAAGGACGCTCAGCATTAAATAGTGAAGAAGGTCAAAAAGTAATAGAGTATTTATCTAAAATAGGTGAATTAAGATCTTTTGAATCCCCAGTGTTTATCAAATCGAAATCTTCTGTTGCAACCAGTGGTGGAAGCAAAGAAATAGCGATATTTACCGTCGAAGCAAAATTTGAAAATGGTGTAGGTCTTTTTACGTTTGTTCTCTCTAAAGCTGATTCAAAATACAAAATCGACCGTATAGATCTGCATTCTAACGCATTTTTGGATATGTAGTGAAAATCACACATAACAATCTGTTTAAGAGTGATTCGCAACGCGTGGCATTTTACTATGCGTTGCGTTTTGTGTTTAAGGTGGCATGCGGGAGCTTCGGTATTGCGTTGCTCACACCTTAACAGGGCGTTATGTTGCTAGAAAAAAGGACAGTCTAATGAAGAATAATCTTGTGGTCGGTTGCACATTGCTAGGTGTTATCGCTCTGTTTTTCATCGGGAAACGTAGTGGAGAAGAACTGTCATTGGCAGCTTGTGAGGTGACTGAAAAGGTTGAAACTCCAGTTCATTTCTTTACGGATGACTCTATAAGTGAGTCAAAAATCAATGAATTCATCGACTACTCTAATCTTGTTCTTGAAAACTCATGTGTACCGATGCAACGAATATTGTCAGGCATTACTAGTCTTGACCTCACGGATTTCGAAGAAGGTGGTAGTGGTAAACTGCATCATCAGTTGGCGCAAGCTGTGGGCGACTCGGTGTTAGAACCACTACAACGTGAGGGGAGTTACTATGTGCTAGTTCTTCCTAAAGAGCACCCATTTTCACAGGACGGAAGTGCCGGTACAGCTCATGTGAATTTTAGTCGCAGTTTTCTGGTTTTATCATCTGACGCGGAAGTTCATGTACTTGAGCATGAACTAGGTCATTTGGCGTGGGCATGGCACAACGATACGCCAGATTACTGGCTTAAAGGTCAACTACTGTCAGAGAACCATAAGTTCATAAAACCCTATGCATTTGGGGCTTTGTGTCGTGAAGCAGGGACAGTGATGACGTATGCAGAAAAAGTGTTGCCAGTGTATTCCTCACCAGACATTGAATACTATGGAAAAGCCTGTGGTGATGAAGAAAAAGCAGACAATGCACGGCACATGCGAGAGTTTGCTCAGTCGCTAACCTTAAACACCGCAACATAACAAACTGTTTAAGAGTGATTCGCAACGCGTGGCATTTTTACTATGCGTTGCATTTAGTGATTAAGGTGGTATACGGGAGCTTCAGTATTGCGTTGCTCACACCTTAACAGGGCGTTATGTTTAATGATTAGGATTACTAGAAATGGAAGTCATAACCGGCCAGTTGGAAGCTAGCTCCGAAAAGGCATTAAAATCTTTGCTAAGCAATGCAATTGTAGATATTCGTTGTAGTTGCGTATCTTTATCATATATGAGTCCAGTAATAACCTGCTCATTTATGTCGATACGCCTAAGTAATAATAAGTTTTTGACTTTGGAATTTGATTGGGGAGATACCCAAGCTGGACGAAACGATGTTTATTATCTTGAGGCGGAACTAACGGAAACACCGTCAGTAGTTCAAGCTGAAATCAGTGAAGATGGAAAAAGTTGGAACTATCGTTCAGATTATTTTAGTTACGATTTAGGATATCGCGAAAAAGCGTGTGCTGTAAAAATCCTTTCAGAAACCTACGAAGATGAAATAAATAATGAGAGAATCTCATACGACGCAGGCTTAGTAGTATCATTTGAATCAGGAAAAGAATTAGCTATAGTCCACCAAGATTCAATTGTAGCGGGTCTAAAGTTCTCTAGTTTACCCGAAGTAAACAGTGAGTTAGTAGAGCCATATGTTGTTCGAAAAACTCTATTAAAGTAGAAGAAGGGATGGGGCTTTAAACATAACAAACTGCTTAAGACGGACTATCAACGCCCGGCAATCTTAGTTCTCGTTTGGTACAGAGTTTACGGTGGTTAGTTTTAGTGTGGTGTTGCGTTGCTAGCCACTTAGCAGGGCGTTATGTTCTAGAGGAAATATGGGACTAAAAAGGATTAATCACTACGTTGAAGTTCTACCCAAAATGTTTGTCGGGTGGCGTATGGGTGAAGACCTCGAAACATTGTCTGAGCTGCCCAATGGTGTCTTGTGTATTAACTTACTCGATGGAACAGTTTCCCATTCTATTGTTGGTGAGCTAGAACTGTATATTTCCAATGAGCTATCAGCGTGGTTTAGAAGCGAATCTATAAAGGAAAATATCGACTTATCAAAGTTATTGAAAGCTTGTTTAACAGTTGAATTAGATACGGATAAAGTAAAAACCATTAAAAAACGTGTAGTGCTGTTTAATTTTGACTGCACAGCGCATGTGGCAACAGTGAATAAGGTTTATGAAAGTAGATTCTCGGAAGTAACTAGGTGGCATACGAGGCTACGAACATAACAAGGCGTTTAAGGCGGATTCACAACGCTTGGCGATCTCAGTTCAAGTTAAATTTAGTGTTCAAGGTACAATGGTTTAGGCTTGGTGGTTGGCGTTGTTCACCACTTAACGCAGCGTTATGCGCCAGAGGGTGAAAGTAAATCTGAATGATTCCAAGGGTAGTTCGTTGGTGTTGTAACTGGCGGTGAAATTGAACATTTTCTAGCCGCTGATAATCCTTATGGTGAGTTTGTCGGTTCAAAATGTTTTTCGTTGGTTGATCCTCAGTTTTCTCTGGTGTTGTTCGTTCACGTGCGCTTCAATCAAAAGTCGCGTTGAAACTGCGCCCCGCTTGAGTCTGTTGGTTTACGATAGTTTTTCAACAAAGTAGTGTGTTTTTGTTTCGTTGTTGGAGCGTCTTAGTGTCCAAGTGAGTAAGCGCATAACAAGGCGTTTAAGGCAGATTCGCAACGTATAGCATTTTTGGTTTGCTTTGAATTTAGTGGTTACGGCACAATGGTTTGGGTTAAGTGGGTGCGTCGCTCACTACTTAACGCGGCGTTATGTATTATCCAAAAATTAGAGTATGGAGTTGGTTAAATGAATGAGCAGTTGGCATCTTTTGTTGGTGACGCGGTTTTAAATAACTGGTTGTCATTGATTTCATTGGCTGTCACCTTTTGTGCTGGTTTAGTCGCTCTAACTTGGTTTGTATCAAACCTCGTCCACAAACGTGAAATTCGTCTTCTAGAGCTTCAATTGGCTCATCAGAAAGACCAGTTTTCTCAGTTCGAGATGATCGTAAACCAGCGTGTTGATGCCTTGAAAGAGCAGGCGAGTCTTGTTCAAGATGCTATTGAGAATGACAATAGAAAGCATGACTTACCTAATGTAAATAAAGAAATCATGTTCTCAAAAGAACTGATAGTGTCCGAAGAAAAAGAATCAAGCATGTCAGCTTTTTTGAAAAATACCGAAGCATTGAGTGGTTTGCTTTCATCGATCATGCGCGTCATGTAATACATAACAAACTGTTTAAGAGTGATTCGCAACGCGTGGCATTTTTACTATGCGTTGGTTTTAGTGATTAAGGTGGTATGCGGGAGCATCGGTATTGCGTTGCTCACACCTTAACAGGGCGTTATATGCTTTGAACTCCTGCTAAGTCCTAGTGATACTGTTTTTATATACAGTTGTGGGTGGTATTGTTAGAATGCGATAAAAATCTTTCGGACTTTAACAATAAAAAGGACATTAACATGATTTTAAATCACGTTTCAGTAGGTACTTCTGATGTAGCGAGAGCCGTTAAATTTTACGATTCGGTTCTGTCTACATTATTCATCAAACGTGCTCACTATATAGAAAATATTGCTGCTGCTTATGGTGAAAACTTTGAGTTTTGGGTTGGTAATCCTTGTGAGGGGAAAGCGACTTCAAGTAATGGTTCACATATAGCTTTCAATGCCCCTTCTAAAGAGTCTGTTGAACAGTTTTATTCCACTGCAATTGAACTAGGTGGTACATGCGAAGGTAAGCCGGGTTTTAGACCTGAGTATGGTGAAAACTATTATGCTGCATTTATTCGAGATCTGGATGGAAACAAAATTGAAGCAGTCATAATGTAGCTTTAGCACGCATATAACAAACTGTTTAAGAGTGATTCGCAACGCATGGCATTTTTACTATGCGTTGGTTTTAGTGTTTAAGGTGGCATGCGGCAGCTTCGGTATTGCGTTGCTCACACCTTAACAG